>CAZDOD010000090.1:0-11386 GCA_964506935.1 uncultured Thermodesulfobacteriota bacterium
GTATTTTTTTACTTATCCCGAAACCAGAAAAGTTGATCCGAATAATTTCGATTAGGATCATTCCAACGATAATAAGGATGGGACCGAGGAATTTATTTATGTTCGTCTGGAGAAAGAATGAGAGCTGAGGGGCCGACAGGATACTATAAATCAGAACCACCCCAAGGACTGTATAAACAACCATTCTCCCTACCGTGTAGAGGAGACCGGTTAAAAATACCTTCGAGGTGCTTGTTACTTTTCTCCCGACGTATGATATCGCGGCGATATTTGTTGCGAGCGGACAGGGGCTTATGGAAGTCAGTATCCCCAGCCAAAATGCAGAGACCACGGCAATGAGTAAATCGGTCATTTCTCAATCCCTTTCAGGTAATCTCGTGTCTCTTCCTGGACGTATTTTACGAATGCCTCCTTGTCTTTAACGAGTTCCCATACGCTTTCCAGTTTCTTCCATTCTTGCCTTTTCCCATCCACTATCTTCTCAAGCACGACCATATAATATTGCAGTTGGAAGTCCTTTATGTACCCTTCGTTTTCCGGCTCCTGTATATTCATGACTAAGAGTTTGAGACGACCGTCCTTGAGTTCTTCCGGGAAACCCGATGTAATAGCCTCTCTAGTATATGCCTCAATTGTCCGACAAGTAGTGCATCGGAAATTTCCATGAAAATAATATACAACAACGGTGCCCTCGCCCGTCTTTGCTATCGTAATTGGTTTGGGATCATCCGTTTGAGGATTTATCGTTGATGAATTAGTTGTCTCTTTTTCGGTCGTGGGTCCACTCCCAAACAATTCTACGGCAAAGTAAGTGATACTTGCCGCGATAAGAGTAAGAAGTACAATAGTAATTATAGATTTCGTTTTCATTTTATAACGCTCCTAAAAAAATTGCAGATCGCTACCAATATCAGCAACGCCCGAATAAGCGAAAACCTATCTTCTGCCCCGGTTCGCAACTGCGATCAGACACATTTTTCGTGATCATCATTTGAATCCTTCGATCAGTAACGTCTACTTGTGTTTTACGACAAGCTTTGCAGTGAAAAAAAACCTACTATTTCAACATCCCCTTGATCTCTTCGGGCGAGGCTACTTTGCCCGAGACCTTTAGCTCCCCGTCCACGGCCAGCGCCGGGGTGCTCATGACTCCAAACGCCGTTATCTCATCGATCTTCGAGACTTTTACGATCTCATATTCTATCCCCAGCTCTTTCGCCGCCTTTTCGGCGTTTTCACCGAGCTTCTGGCATTTCGGACATCCCGTCCCCAAAATTTGAATTTTTTTCATTTTTTATCCTCTCCTCATCTTGTCTATTTTTTTTAGATCATCCAATCTCTTGGATATAGAGTTAAAAAAACCTCCCATAGACCAGGCCGCTTATTGTGGACATCACAACGACCAAAGAGATGTAAACAAGCGTCTTTTTCGTCCCGATGACGCTCCTTATCACCAGCATATTTGGAAGCGACAACGCCGGCCCCGAGAGAAGGAGCGCTAATGCCGGGCCCTTCCCCATCCCCGCCCCCAAGAGCCCCTGGAGGATCGGGACCTCCGTCAGCGTTGCAAAGTACATGAACGCCCCCGCCACCGACGCGAATAGGTTGGCCGAGAGAGAATTACCGCCGACGGCGCCGGAAATCCACCTCGACGGTATAAGACCCTCCTCGCCCGGGCGGCCCAACAGCGCACCGGCGATCAAGACGCCAACCAAAAGCAGCGGGAGGATCTGCTTTGTAAAATCCCAAGAATTATAGAACCATTCTTTGGCCTCCCCATTATCTGTCGAAGCTATCACGGAAAGACCTACGACACCCGCGCCGAAAGATAGAATCGGCCTGTCAGGAAAAAATATGGCCAATATAACTACTGGAACCGAGGCAATCAAAAATTTATACAGTTTAAGATCAAACCAAAGAGAAAGAACTATCGCAAGCGAAAGAGAAAACGCCGAGGTAATTATCCACTTATAGGAAAAAACCAGATACCACAGACCTGAGTTTTGGGTCGGTTTCCCCCAGTTGGCAAATACCAAGATCGCCACCATAATAAAGAAGAAAATCGAGTTTTGCCAAAGAGGCCTCTTGACATCGGGCACAGGAGTAACCTTCTGGGCGTTTACCCTATCGACCTCATCTTTTCTGAATATAAAATGCATCAAAAGGCCGATCACGATACTAAAGAAAACAGCCCCAATCCCCCGGGCGATCCCCAACTCCAATCCGAGGACGCGGGCCGTCAGTATTATCGCAAGTACATTTATCGCGGGCCCCGAATAGAGGAACGCCGTAGCCGGCCCCAGGCCCGCCCCCATACGATATATCCCGGCGAAAAGCGGCATGACCGTGCAAGAGCAGACCGCAAGCACCGTCCCGGATACCGACGCGACGCCATAGGCGGGGACCTTTTTCGCCCTCGCCCCGAGATATTTCATCACCGAATCCTGACTTACGAAGACGGCGATCGCACCAGCAATGAAAAAAGCGGGCATAAGACATAAGATCACGTGCTCGCGGGCATACCATTTTGCCAGATACAGGGCTTCGAAGATCGCTTTGTCGAATCTCTCGTTTCCCAAGGGGAGATAAAAAATAGCAAAGAAGAATCCCAGCATCAAAAGCAGTATTTTCCATTCGTCTTTTAAGTTCATGACATAAGCCCCTTGGTTTTTCAGAAGGTTAATTTATCCCGGAAGACTCAAGCCCCGGAGACGAGGTTCAGCTCTTCTACGGCACAGGTCTTTATGACGTCGTCCACACAATCCAGAAAATTGAGGACGCACGGGAAGTGCAGGCTGTAATAGACTTTGAGGCCCTCCTTTTCGTCGGAGACTATTCTAGCGGACTTGAGAATCGAGAGGTGTTTCGAGACGGTTGAGGTATCCGCCCCAATAAGTTCGGTTAGCTCACAGACGCACCTCCTCCCCTTGGCGAGCTCGTCTGCGATGAATAATCGAGTGGGATGTGCCATAGCCTTTAGGATACTAGCCCTCCTCTCATACCTCTGGCGGTCTTTATCGTCCAATTCATTTCCTCCCGATTTTTATTGTTGGCTATTTGGTAATATAGCAATTTAGTTATAATATGTCAAGGGTTTTTTACTTTAACTTCTTTTTTCAATCTGCTATCGCCATCCGATAAAATTTCTGATTTGAGATATCAAATTAATTAATTGAATAGTCAGTTATCTGACCAAGTTAGATATTTTTAGGCAAAAAATGGCATGAAGAAGGGGAGAGGAATAACTTTAGTAAAAACGTTAGAAATCGTCAAAATATCCCTTTAGAACACTCAAAATTATTCATTGCCCTTAAAAAAACATTGATTTTTCCCAAAAAAGTAGTATAATCTATCAGTGGACATTGATTCATCATTCAAAAATTCCATTGGTGAATCACATGGGTGTCCACATTTTTTCTAGGTTTTTTGTATTAGGCGCTCAGACAAGGGAAACCTAAGGTGAGCACAATAAAAAAGACCTGTTTGAAAGAAGGGGGGATGAACCACAAGCAATTAAAAATTTTTAGCTATTTTTAGTTTTTTTGTGTTGATTACACTTAAATAAGGAGATTTTTGAAATGTTCTCTAAAAAGACGATTTTCTTCATGCTCTTGGCGCTAGTCATGTGCGTTGGGTTCATGGTTGCATGCACAAAAGAAGAGCCGACGGATGAAGCCGCACTGCAAGAGTTTGAAATGCAGAAGGCCGATTACGTCAACTCTATCCAAGCCAAGATCGATGAGTTTACCATGAAAATTGATGAACTGAAGGCGGAAGCCGAAGGGCTTGAAGGAGATGCAAAGGCAGAGATCCAGACTAAGATTGATACACTTCAGGCAAAGGTGGACGAGATAAACAGCAAGGCCGAGGAAGTTAAATCTGCGACGGCCGACGTCTGGGATCAATTAAAATCCGAAATGGATACACTTATTACGGAAATCGAGAGCCTTTTTTAAGGTCCCTTTTTAGTTTCTAAAGAACATTTAAAAGGGGAGGACGCAGTCTGTAACTAACTATTGAAAAGGGTTAATAAACCCGTCAGGTTAGGGTTTGGTCTGCACCTACAAAAGGTAAAATCAAAGAGGGGGTATGTTTATATACCCCCTCTAATACAATGTACTAAGTAAATTTGTATAAAGGAAAAAGCGTTTCTATGCAAAAAAAAGACAAAGACGGGGGTTTTCAATGAAAATTGGAATTACCTATGACCTGAGAGACGACTATCTTGCGATGGGGCTGAGCAAAGAGGAGACAGCGGAATTTGACAGCATTGATACCATCGAGGCAATAGATACTTCTCTTAAACAACTGGGGTATCAGTCCGATCGCATCGGCAACTTTCACAACCTCATCAGGCGATTGACGAAAGGCGAGCGATGGGATTTCGTCTTTAATATCGCAGAAGGTGTCTCAGGTTTCGGGAGGGAAGCACAGGTTCCCGCCCTCCTTGATGCTTACGACATACCTTATACGTTTTCAGGCCCCATGGTTCTCGCCGTAACGCTCCACAAAGGGATGACAAAACATATAATCCGGGATATGAAGATACCGACCCCGGATTTTTTTATTGTTAGAAGTTCATCAGACATAGATAAAATTGACCTTCCCCTTCCTCTCTTTGTGAAGCCGGTGGCGGAGGGGTCAAGTAAAGGAATTGATGACAAATCGAAGGTCACAAAGAAGCAGGAACTAATGCCGGTATGTCTGAAACTTCTCGAGAGGTTTCAACAGCCTGTTCTTGTAGAGACTTTCCTTCCCGGCAGGGAATTTACCGTAGGAATCCTCGGTACCGGAAACCGCGCAAGGTCTATCGGTGCCATCGAAGTCTTGTCAAAGGGAGGTGGAAAGCTGGATATTTATTCTTATAAGAATAAGGAGAATTACCTGGAGTTAGTGGAGTATCACTTGGCAGATGATGAAATGGCAAAGGAGGCACAAGATGTCGCATTGACCATATGGAACGGTCTCGGCTGCCGCGATGCGGGAAGGGTGGATTTGAGGGCGGATAAAAACGGAAAAATACACTTTTTAGAAGTAAATCCGCTTGCAGGTCTCAATCCAATTAGCTCCGATCTCTGTATCATCGCAAAAAGGGTCGATATCTCCTATCAAGATCTCATCAGTGAGGTTATTTCGTCGGCTACAGAGCGGATATCCTTAAAAACAAGGCATGTAAAAGGCGCATAACGATGGATAAATATGTAATTGGGATAGTTCACAATGTCCCTGTATTTAACGGAAAAGCGTTTTATAAGGCGTCACAGGATGTCCTGGTACAGGTCGATGCCGTAAGAGAGACAACAGAAGAATTGGGTTACAAAACGGTATGCATTCCGTTCACAAAAGATATCAACGATTTTCTCACGGAGATCAGAAATGAGAAAGTAAACCTCATTTTCAACCTCTGTGAGACGGTCGATGAAGACCCCAAGCTAGCATGGCAGCCGCCCGCGATTATGGAATATCTCGGGATACCCTTTTCGGGCTCATCATCAGAAGCCATACATATTACGACCGACAAGATCGTGACCAAAAAAATCCTTACCGCCTCAGGAATCAAAACGCCGGGGTATTTTCTATACGACGGACACCAAATTTCGATTCCAACGGAATTCAAATTCCCGGCCATAGCAAAACCAAGATTTGAGGATGCAAGCATTGGTATAAATCAGGATTCGATTTTTGAAAACGAAGACGAACTCAGGTCTAGGATATACGACTTTTATGCCTATTACGGACCCCTGATCGTAGAAGAGTACATCAACGGAAGGGAGTTTAATGTCTCAGTATTCGGGTATCCAAAACCCAGCGTGCTCCCCGTGGCCGAGATAATCTTCAAGGATTACCCAAAGGATTTTTATCGGATCTTGACGTATCGAGCAAAATGGGAAGATAACTCCTTTGAGTTTCAAAATAGCTCGCGTGTATTCCCGGACGAAATCGATCCAAATTTGGACGAAAATATAACAAAAACAACGATTGACTCTTTTCACCTCTTTAAGCTCAGAGACTACTGCAGGGTTGATATGAGAGTTAATGAAAATGACGATGTCTTTGTTTTGGAGGTAAACGCAAATCCGTGTCTTAGCCCCGATGCAGGATTTCCCGCCGCAATAGAAAGGGCCGGAATATCCTATTCCGATATGATCGGCATGTTCGTAGACTTCTTGAAACTCCGATCGGAACAGGATGTAGAGACTTCAAAAGGTCTCGGCAAAAGGGGAGAAGACACCGTCTATCTTTAGCGGAGCACGTAACATAGAGCACTATCAGACTACGGTGATTTTTTAAAAGGCCTCGCCTGGAAAATCGCATGGCATTTTTGCATCCCGATTGAAGGATGTGGTTGAAATCAACAGTGATTCGCCTGTCCTTGAGTTCAAAGTTGCCGAAAGAGACATCGAAGACTCCCCAGTTAGTAAGTGAAGGTGGCTTGGACTCTAAAAACATTCGAGACACATCATCCACAGGGGCGAGTCTTGGGATTCTTTTAAAATCGTAGACGCAAAATGAAAAAATGACGATCTTTTTTTTGAAAACAATATTTATAATGATTAAGTCTGTATTTTTATTGGGAAAGCTTATCTGAACATGCTTTTAAAAAAGAAAATAGAACTCGTTTCCCTTCATGACATCTACGATGCTATAGAAGGTGAGTTTGATGATCATCTGAAATCCTGCCGGGATTTTCTCAGACAAAAGAGCATTTCCGCAACAGGGAATGGGATTCGAGAGACGGCCAATATCATCAGAGGATTCATCGCGGAGCTGGGAGGAAACGTCGAGTATGAGGGAGATCCGGCTTATCCGATTATCTATGGACGAGTCGACAGAAAAAGAAAAAAGACACTGATCATCTACGGGATGTATGACGTCCAGCCCGCCGAAGAGACAAATTGGATCAGCCCTCCATTTGAGGCTAAAATACATTCACTTCCCAATTTGGGAGAATGCATAGTCGCCCGCGGCGCAGTAAATTCAAAGGGAGCACTCTGTGGCGTCTTCAATGTTTTGAGGATGATCAATAAAATGGGCGATCTGCCGCTCAATATCATCTTCACCATAGAGGGTGAGGAGGAAATCGGAAGCCCCCACTTTGAGGAGTTTATTTTTAAACGTCAAAAGGAGCTTGTCGGAAGCGGCGCCGTGGATTTCGATTTTTCCCAGGATTCGGTAGGGAATGTTTCCATGCACCTCGGCCTCAAGGGAATCGTCTATATGGATCTCATATGCAGGGGTGGGAAGAAGGGAGGCCCAACCGACACATCCCTCCACGGCTCCGACAGCGCCTGGATTTCATCGCCGGTATGGCGGCTCATTTATGCCTTGAGCTCACTTACCGATGAAAAGGAGAATATCAAAATTCCCGGTCTCTACGAAAACGTTACGGGACCCAGTGCTGATGATCAAAAGCTTTTAGAAAAACTGGCAACTACTTTTAACGAAAAGCGTTTTCTTAAAGAGATGAGGAGCCTGTGCTTCAAATCAGATTACCATGGCATCGAGCTCTTAAAACAGGGACTATATGCGCCTGTTCTGAATATCAACGGATTCCACTCGGGATACACGGGGCCCGCCACAAAGACGATTCTCCCCAGAAAGGCCACGGCTAAAATCGACATCCGTTTCGGTCCGGGCACGGAACCGGAGGAGGTTGTAAAAAAGCTGCAGGAATATCTGATTGAGCGGGGCTTTGATGATATCGAAGTAGTTGTTAGAGAAAAGTACACCTGGTCGAAGACAGATTTCTCAGAACCGATAGTCCAGAAGATGGTCTCGGCATATCAGTCTCACGGGATCGAACCCGAGATATGGCCGATAGCAACATGGACGGCGCCATATTTCGTTTTTTCGAGGATATTGGGGCTTCCGGTCGTATCGGGTGGTCTCGGACACGGCGGGAAAGAACACGTTGCAAATGAATATATGACGGTCAGGGGACTTATGGATTTTGAAAAGTTTGTCGCGACCTTTCTATACCTGATGGCGGATTATTGAGGTTAAAAGTCCGAATAGTTAAAATCTAAAGATTTTTTTTGAAAAATGAAAGAGAAATACAAAATACCAAAATGCATGAGCACCCAGCACCCCGATAATGTAAATTCACCCTTTTTTTCTGAAAGTGTCGAACTGGGTGGCGAAGATGAAGTTCAGGAGGCATACTATGCCTTTTCACATCTGGGATGTGACGAACAGATGTGGGATTGCGAGGGCAAGGAAGTAGACAACTACGTGGTCAAGAAACTTCTAACAAAATATTCAAATTATTTTAATAACAATATCCTCGGAAAGGATCTGTTTCTCACTCTAAGGGTGCCGAATCCTACCGTAGAAAAGGCCGAGGCTAAAATATTACTCGAAACCCTAGAAAGCATTCCCCGATCATTTGACGCATCAAAACTTTTTTATAAAACCGATATAGCGCCGATATTTGAGGTGATACTCCCAATGACGGCATCCTCTAAATGCCTCAACAGGATCTATAGATACTACGCAGATTTTATAATTGGCAGGGAGCGTAGGCCTTTCAGTGAAGGCGACATTACTATTTCCGAATGGATTGGAGAATTTAAACCTAAAAGGATCAACGTAATACCGCTTTTTGAGGATATGAGGGGCATGCTCGAGGCACATACTATGGCGAGAGAATATCTATCAAATAAGAAAGTCGAACATCAAAGGATCTTTTTGGCAAGGTCCGACCCCGCCATGAATTATGGTCTGGTAAGCGCCACGTTATTAAATAAGATAGCCCTTAAGAGACTAAATATTTTATCGGGTGATATAGGTGTCGATATCTACCCGATCATCGGCCTCGGCTCCGCACCCTTCAGGGGAAATCTAAAGCCTCATACGGTAGACAGGATCGAAAAGGAATACCCAAGCGTCCATACATTCACAATACAGTCGTCATTCAAATATGATTATCCACCCGACCAGGTAAGGTCGGCCGTAGATAAATTGATGAAAAAGGAAAGGCAGCCCCCCCTAGAGGTGGATGAAGAGAAATGTCTCGAAATTGTTTTGAAGTACAGCAAGAGATATAAAGAACAGGTGATTGAACTGGCCGATTTAATCAACCATATGGCAAAATATATACCCGATAGGAGAAAAAGAAAGCTTCATGTCGGTCTCTTCGGTTATGCGAGAGAGATGGAGGGGATAAAACTGCCGAGGGCGATAAAATTTACAGCGGCTCTATATTCCGTGGGCATTCCACCGGAAATTCTCGGACTAGATGCCTTGAGCAGTGACGATCTGGACTTCTTGAAAAAGACTTATATCTTTTTTATGGAAGATCTAAAAGAATCCCTCCAATTCTTCAATCCCGATACCCCATTTTTACCGAAAGGCATAAAAAAGACGATCGAAAAACTGGGCATAGAGTATACTACAGATCAAGAGTATAAGGAGATTACGGATTCAATTATAAGCTCAATAGAAAAAGATGATAAAAATGATATGAGTGAAAAATCACTAAGTGCGGCCAACATAAGGAGATTTTTAGGCTGAATCACCCAAAAATCTTACGGGATCTTTATCGTCCTCCCCTTCCATACGATACCCTCTTTTCCCATAGCAGCGATCATCGCCCTCCCAAACATCCCTATCCACATAAGTGCACCTACGGGTAGCATCAATGCCTGAGAAAAGGTAAGGCCGAATGGCCCCACTGCGGTCAAGAACATAACTATTCCCAGAAAAACCTCTATCGCCGGAAAGATCAATTGGCTGGAGACGAAATCCGCACCAAAAGGTAAAAATAGTATCTTTGCCGCCGGCAGGACGAACAGAAAAAAATAGAAAGATGCAAGAAGCAGCGACGCCAGTATCGACCTTTTTGCCATCGAGTAGAGATAGCGGGTAAGCCCCTCCCACAGGGCCGGTGGGGGGCCGTGAAGCTTCGCCCTAGCGATTTTTGCCCCGGAAAGGAGCTTTATACTCCCCCCCCTCTTTTTCAGTGTCCTCGAGAGTCTTACACCCTCACGTATACTCTCGCTTGCCGTGCTGTGGCCCCCTATCTTCTTGTATGTATTTCTCTCAATCATCATGCACTGTCCGTTGGCGAATGCGGCAAGCGGCTCCCACGGCCAGTCCATGGCATAGGCGGGAAAGAACAAAAAGAGGTGAAAATATTTAAAGGGGGCAAGAAGCTCCTCCCAAAACCCCTCCTTTACCTGATAGGGTAACATCGATACGATCCCAGCCCCCCTCTTTCTGGCGGTGGCCGCCATCATGGTCAGGGCCTTCCGATCCAAAATGACGTCAGCATCAAGAAACAACAGATACTGACCGCGAGAGACCTGGGCGGCCTGATACTGTGAATAGGTCTTCCCGAACCAGTGTGGAGCGATTGACCTCCCCCTCAAAAGTTTCACCCTGTCATCGGTCATTGCAAAATTATCCACGATCTGGGCCGTATTGTCGGTCGAGGAATCGTCAAGCACGATAACCTCGAATCTCGGAAGGTCCTGTGCGAGTACCGACCTCAAACACGCCCCGATATTTTTTGCCTCGTTACGCGCGGGGATTAGGACAGATACGGTGGGGAGCTGATCCCTAAGGAGAGTGTCTCTCGGCTCCTTGATCTTCATCTTGTTCATTATGATGTTGATGAAAAGGGCGAGAAGTATAACCAGTGTAATAATATCATAGAAACTGAATAACTCCATGTCTACTCCTGGACAAACCTTCGATAGATAATAACAGAAACACCCTTTTAAGGTCAATCATTTTTAGGAAACATATGACACACGCTCCCGCCAATCACAAACACTCCCCCTCCTGATTTAATTTGATAAGGGAGTTGGGAATCGAGATTCACAAAAAAATCAGGTCTCTATCCCCGCAAGCTTCTTTACAAGCCTTTTCTTTTCCTCGATATCATATGTCCCTATGATGGCGATATTCTCCATGACAGGCGATCCCCCCCCGTGGATGCCAGCGTACTGCATAACCCCACCGAGCGCCGATACGGTCGCATCAGAGATCAGACGAAAGCATCGGTACTGGTCTTCGGCAGATATATCGTCCTTCCGCTTCATGTATTTCTTTAGAAGATGCCCCACCTCAGGGCTCAAAAATTCGTCGTCGTAAGGGAGCGTCGCCGGAAGCCCGCCGGCCAGGTCGCAGAGTATCTCATACTCATGGAAGATGTTGAGCCCCGCATGGCGCCTGCCGGCGTTGCAGTAGACCACATTCGGTATCTGAGTACCGGAAGGATGCTTTTCACTCTCGATCGCCGCCGCAACACCTGCAGCATACGTCAGCTCGGCCACACTCACAAGCTCTGCGAGCTTGTCTCTGACATGGGTCGACTTCTCGATACCGTTATATTCCGAAACCAGGGCAGACGCACCCATCATGATGTCGGTCACCGCCGGCT
>CAZDOD010000091.1:0-11225 GCA_964506935.1 uncultured Thermodesulfobacteriota bacterium
CAGATAGACACATCGATAGCGAGGATAAGGACTCTCTTCACAATGGTGAAAATGGAGGCGCCTTTTGTCGTAGCGGCACCGATCCAGTCGATCATGTCAAAAATCATCCCCCGAAACATCATAGATTCACCCATGATTCTATCCCTCGGAGACGAGGTTGAAAAAGAAAAGATTGTCCGATTCCTCCTATCCGCCGGTTATACACAGGCGGGCATCGTCACCGTCCCCGGTAGCTTTTCGGGAAGGGGCGGGATAATAGATTTCTTCGACCCATCAAACCCATCCCCAGTAAGGATCGAATTTTTCGGGGACATAGTAGATTCGATTAGGACCTTCGATCCCCACACACAGCGCTCGATATCCGAGATCAAGTATACCGAAATAGTCTGCGCCTCGGAGCTCGTCCTCTCGGAAGACAACATCAAACGGGGGATAAGCTGGATAAGGAGGACGGGGGCTGAGCTCGGGACACCGATAAAGAGGATCAGGGAGATCGTCGAGGATCTGCATAATTACAATATCCCACCGGGGATGGAGGCACACGCAAGCGCCTTTTATGGGGGTTCCGAAACCATCTTCGACTACCTCCCCTCGGACACACTGATATTTATCGAGGAGCCCGAGGCGATACTATCCGAGGCCGAAGACCTCTCCAACCTCGCCCATGATAATTTTTTTAGGGCCAGAGAAAAAAAGGACCCATGCCTTCCCCCTGATGATGTTTTTTTATCTCCCGAAGATATTTCTGATATGACAAATCGAAAACGAACCGTTTTACTAAATCCCACAATTTTAAAAGACTCCGACGATATTATGAGGGTGAAAATAGAGGGCCACAGAGAACTTCGCGATAGGATATCCAGGACAAAAAAGGGGGAGCCTATCCTGTCCCCCCTTGCCGAAGAGATATCAAGGAAAAAAGCCGACGGCAACATGGTTGGACTGGTCTGCCTCACCGAATCGCAAGCGATGAGGATGTCGGAGCTTTTATCGAGCTACGGCGTTGAACTCCCCCTGTCTCATCTCTCCTTTAATACATGGATCTCCGATGGCGGACCCTCTTCAATCCTGATCGGTGGTCTCAGGGAGGGCTTTGAAGATACCTCTCGCGGAATCGTAATTATTACCGAAGAGGAGATCTTCGGCGCCAAGTTGAAGATCAAAAGGCCCCAGAGATACGACCTAGGAGATATTTTGACGATACCGGCGGACGATCTCGTCCCCGGCGATTTTATCGTCCATTCCCGCTTCGGGATTGGAAGATATGAGGGCCTCGTAAATCTCAAGGTGATGGAGATCAGGGCCGACTTCGTCCACCTCGAATATGACGATGGGGACAAGCTCTATATCCCCGTAGATAAAATATCGGAGCTCCACCGCTACAAGAGCCATGACGGCGTCTCGCCAAATCTCGATAAACTGGGTAGCGGCGCCTGGGAGCGGTCGAAAAGGAAGGTAAAAAAATCGATCTTCGAGATGGCAAATGAGCTCGCCAAACTCTACGCACAAAGAAAAGCCCTCCCCGGCCGGAAAGCCACGCCCCCCGGCAGGGATTTCGGCGAGTTTGAGGCGACATTTTCATTTGAAGAGACCCCCGACCAGCTAAAAGCCATAGAAGATATCATTGCCGACATGACAAGACCATCGCCAATGGATAGGCTTGTAGCCGGTGATGTCGGATACGGTAAGACCGAGGTAGCGATGAGGGCGGCGTTCATAGCCGTCATGGACGGGAGTCAGGTGGCGCTTGTCGTCCCGACCACGATCTTGGCCGAGCAGCACTACAATACTTTTTCGGAGCGCTTCAGAGACTACCCCGTAGAGGTCAGGATGCTGTCCCGATTTCTGTCGGCGAAAAAGCAAAAAGAGGTGATAAAAGGGCTTTCCGACGGCACGGTCGACATCGTCATCGGGACCCACCGTCTCCTGTCAAAGGACATGGAATTTTCGAACCTCGGTCTCCTCATCATCGACGAGGAGCACCGCTTCGGCGTCGCCCACAAGGAGAAGCTGGTGAAGATTAAGACCCAGCTCGACGTCATGTCGATGACGGCCACCCCGATCCCTAGGACGCTCTCGATGTCGCTTACGGGGCTTCGGGACCTGTCGGTCATCAACACCCCCCCGCCGAACCGACTCTCGGTTAAAACCTACATATCCGAGTTCGACCCCGATGTCATAAAGGAGGCGATCCTGCGGGAGATCTCAAGGGGTGGACAGGTCTTTTTCGTACACAACAGGGTTCAGACTATAGCGGCTCAAAAGAGATACCTCGAAAGGCTCCTCCCCGATATCAGGATAGGTGTCGCCCACGGGCAGATGAACGAGGATGAACTCGAAAGAATCATGATCGATTTCGTCGACAAAAAGATAGATATCCTGATCAGCACCGCCATTATCGAATCGGGCCTCGACATCCCATCGGCCAACACGATAATAATCAACAGGGCCGAGACCTTCGGGCTGGCACAGCTCTATCAGATGAGAGGACGGGTGGGGCGATCAAATCTTCAGGCATACGCCTACCTCTTGATATCAAGTCCGTTGTCACTCACACCCGAGGCGAAAAAAAGGCTCAGGGTAATCTGCGAGTTCTCCGATCTCGGATCGGGGATAAAGATCGCCGAGCATGACCTCGAGATTCGAGGCGCCGGAAACTTACTTGGGAGACACCAGTCGGGACATATCAATCAGGTTGGATACGAGATGTACACGCAGATGGTCGATGAGGCCATACGCGAGATAAAAGGAGAAGAGGAAAGGATCGAGATAGACCCTGATATAAATCTTCCGGTATCGGCCTTCATCCCTGAAGACTATATAAATGATTCTAACCTCCGCCTCACCCTCTATCGAAGGCTCATCAACGCCGAAGACGAGGGTCGGCTGAAAGACCTCAGTGCCGAGATATCCGACCGCTTCGGCCCGCCACCCGATGAGGTCAAAGACCTCCTCGGCGTAATGGAGGTGAGGCTTTTCGCCAAAAACGCCCTTATAACAGGACTCCGATACAAGAAAGGGATGGTTAATATGACCTTTCATAATAGTGCCAAGCTTGATACCGAAAAGATTATCTCACTTGTTACGGGTGATTCCGATAAATTCGGGGTAACACCCGATGGGATATTGAAGTTTCGGCCCCCCTCTAAAGACAAAAGCGAGCTTTTAATATCTGTGAGAAATATATTGCAAATTCTTGCTCCTTATGTTAAAAAATAAGATTAGGTTATCTAAAAGCTTTGCATTAAATACAAAATATTATAGATTTTTGGTTTCGATGCCATCGGAAAGTTTGAAGTCACTTCTTAGATTTCGGGCTTTTTATTATCCGACACGGGGGGGAATAAAGTGGAACTCCAGGGAAATTCTATATCTTTGTTTTTAATACCTTCACCAAAGGGACATGAAAAGACATACCGTCATTAAAATAATATTATTGTTCCTCATCCTTTTTGCCGCGCTTGGCTGCCAGCAGAAGGACACCGTGGCCCAGTTTGACGGCAATTATATAACCGTTGAGGAGTACCTATGGGAGAAGGATAACCTCCCGGAGCATGCGAGTGCCTCGATAAAAACCCTTGACGACCGGGTAGAGTTCGTCCGCAAGATGGTCAATCGTGAGCTCCTGTTGGAGGAGGCATTGAGACAGGGGCTCGAATATGACGAGACCATCCGATACAAGATAGAGAGCTACCATCGAAACCTCCTCATCAACGAGCTCCTAAAAAGGGAACTCGGTGGTATGGCCACAGTAACAGAGAGTGAAGTAAAGCAATACTATAATTCCAACATCGACCAATTCACCATCGAGAGCCTCGAGGCGAGCCACATACTTGTCAAGTCAAGGGAAGACGCCGAGATGATAATGAAGCTTCTCGAAAAGGGGGAGAGCTTTTCGGAGCTGGCAAAAAAATTCTCAATAGGGCCGGGGGCGGAACTTGGTGGAAGCCTTGGTTTGATAACCCGCGGACAGATGGTACCGAATTTCGAGGATACGGTATTCTCAATGGAAAAAGCGGGAGAGATAAGCCCGATCATTGAGACACAATTCGGATTTCACATAATCCGACTCGATAAACCCAAGAGTGTTCATGTTCAGTCTTACGAAGAGGTATCGGAAAAGATCCGTGAAATCTTGACCGAACAAAAAGAGGCCGAGCTCTTTGAAAACTATGTGAATGGTCTAAAAGAGGGTATCGAGATAAAGATTAACGAAGAACTATTAAAAGAATTGGGATAGAAGCTTGATGAATACAAAAATCTACATAATCCTGTTCGGTGTCCTCATTTTTCTTGCTGCCGTTTTCGGTTGTCGGGGACAAAAAGAGGAGGTAATCGAAGACGAGGTCCTCGCTACCATAGACGGGATGACGATTACGGCACAGGAGTTTAAATCCGCCATAGATAAGCTAAAGACCGGGATCCCCGGTGAAGAGGGGATTGACGAAGAGAGGGCGAGAGTGATGAAGATCAACCTGTTGAATCAGCTAATAGAAAAAAAGATACTCACGGCGGAGGCCGAAAAACTAGGGATCACGGTTTCCAAGGAAGAAATCGACGCCGAGGTGGAGAATATCATTGGAGAATATCCCGATTCCAAGGTATTCAACGAAAAGGTGAAAGAAATCGACATCGATATCTCCCAGTGGCGAAAGGAGATCGAATATAAGATCCTCTTGGGAAAATTGATAGAGGCCGTGGCATCCAAAGGCGTGAAAATCACGCCCGAAGAAGTGGAAAAATACTACAATGAACATCGGTATGAATACGACACACCGAAAAAGGTAAGGGCGCTTCAGATAATGGTTGAGACCAGGGCCGAGGCGGATATGGTGATGGAGCTGATCCTTGGAGGCGAGGACTTCTCCGAACTTGCAAAGACCTATTCGATTTCGCCCGACTCGACGAAGGGGGGTGATCTCGGATACTTCAGCATAGACGAAATGCCTCCCGATTTTGAGATCGTCTTCGATATGAAACCTGAAGAGGTAAGCAATGTGGTCGAAAGCCCTTACGGCTTCCATATCTTTAAGGTCATAGACATAAGGGAGGCAAAGGATATGACCTTGAGTGAAGCCAGAGAAGATATAGAGGGAAAGCTTAAGGTGATGAAGTTGGAAGAGGAATATGGAAAGTGGTTTGACGAGATAATGAGCCGGATGAAGATTGAAATAAATCCTTCGGTATTAGAAAAAATAATACTATAGGTAATAAATAGGCATATAGGCGCCCTCCCCTTTCAGTTTAGATGCATTGACAACATCTTTTGAGATCTTGGAAAACGACAGTCGGGCTGGGCATTTTTTTGTTTTTATGTTATTTTAGTGTGAAATTTAAAGAAATGGAGGAATAAAGTCCATGAAAAGAGTTTTAACCATAGTAGCAACGATACTTTTTCTTTGTTCCCTCGCACCCGGTGCGATGCCTGTAGAGATGAACGACAGGGTGATCGCCATTGTAAATGACGATGTAATCACCACAAGTGACCTCATAAAGGAGGGGGGGGAAGACGTTGTCGGCGATCCGGATAGGGTTCTTTCGAACGGCAAGACAGTCGCCGAGGCCCGGGAACTAGCCCTGGAGCAGATTATAATGAGAAAAATCCTCGACCAGACTGTAGATGAGTATGGTCTCGATATAACCGAAAGAGATGTGGAAAAAGCGATCGAGGATCAGATGATGATGAACGGCCTCACAAAAAAGGGGCTCATCGAAATCCTCGCAAAAGAAGGTATGACATATGAGGAGTATAAAGAAGAAGTTGAGTATCGGATAAAAAAGGAGCGTCTTATTTCGAAAAAGGTCGGCTCCCACATTATTATCTCCGATGAAGACGTAAAAAAATACTTCAACGAGCACAAATCGGAATACAAAAACATGAATGAGTACCGCTTAAGCGAAATCATCATACCGATTCCTCTGGATGCCACTGAAGGTGATATAGTTGCAGTACGAGAAAAGGCGGAGAATGTAAGAAAAAAGATAATTGCAGGTGCGAACTTCACCACAATGGCCAAAGAATACTCCCTAGCCGCAGACGCCGATACGGGCGGAGATATGGGCTTCCTTCACCCCAAGGATCTTGATCCCAACTTTTTAGTTATTCTGAAAAATATGAAGGTCGGGCAGGTAAGTGAATTAATTCCAATGGGAGCAGGTTTTGTCATCTTCAAAGTTACGGACGTCAGGCCGGTGGCCGGAGAGGTCACAGTAGACGATGTAAAGCCGGAGATAGTAACAATCCTAAGAACCGAAAAGACCCTGATCTACTTCGACAGGTGGATGAAAGAGCTGCGCGAGGAAGCCTTCGTCGATAAGATGTTATAGGAGCGGTATCTCTCGTCATCAACATTTTTTATCATTTGAAATTTGCGATTTTTCGGGAACTCTTTCGATTTTTTTTGTCTAAATGTCTAGACTATATTGTTGATAAAATAACGATCTAGTGATAGAATTCTAGATTAAATAAAAAACATCCTTAGAAGATTTTCCATGACAAATAAAAATAGCTACAAGACTTCCTCAGAAAGTCTCATGATGCTGTCAGAGACCAAGTATAACAAGAGGAGGATGGCGATACTCATCTTCCTCACAATAAGCCTGGTCTTTATGGTACTCATTACCTCTACCGCCCTCGGTACTTTCTTGTATTTCGCCAAGGACCTCCCAAAGGTCACGGCCCTCAAAGACTACCGACCTAGTATCATCACCAAGGTTTATTCCAGAGACGGGGAGCTTATTGGGGAATACTTCCTCGAGCGCAGGGAGGTAATCGAATATGAGAAGATACCGAAGATGCTGGTATTGGCGTTCGTTGCGGCAGAGGACGACGACTTCTTTGAACACCCCGGCATCGACATCCGGGGTATCTTGAGGGCACTTTACCGCAATGTCCTGGCGGGAAGGGTCGTCGAGGGTGGAAGTACGATAACCCAGCAGCTTATCAAGACCCTCCTCCTCACCCCGACGGTCGATATCTCAAGAAAGATAAAGGAGGCGATATTAGCCTACCGCATCGAAAACTACCTGAACAAAGAGGAGATACTTTATCTCTACCTCAACCAGATCTATCTCGGATACGGGGCATACGGTGTCGAGGCGGCATCCGAGGTCTACTTCGGAAAATCCGCGGAAGAGCTAAATCTCGCCGAATGTACACTACTGGCAGGGCTCCCAAAGGCGCCCGACAGGTTCTCTCCCTTCCGGCACTGGGAAAATGCAAAGGAGCGCCAGAAATATGTGCTGTCGATGATGGTAAAGGAGAAATATATCACCCAAGAGATAATGGATGAAACACTCGAGGTACCGATAGATCTCAAGCGGCGTTCAAATCCCACAAAAGAGAAATGCCCCTACTTCACCGAGAATGTAAGGCGATATATCGAAGATAAATATGGCGCCACGGCGCTCTATCGAGAGGGCCTCTCGGTTTACACCACAGCGGACGTCGATATGCACAAATACGCAAAAGAGGCCCTTGAAAAGGGATTAAAAGAGCTTGACAAGAGGCAGGGATGGCACGGGGCAATCGATAACCTCTCGGGTGTGGATGCAGAGGAGTTTAACTTAAAATTAAAAGAGGATTATGGTGAGGGGCCTTTAAATGTCGGCGAAACGTATAAGGCCCTCGTGACAAAGGTCAACGACAGCACCAACCTTGTAACGGTGAGCCTAGGAGACCTTTCCGGGACAATCTCCCTTTCCGACATGAACTGGGCGAGAAAGTTCAATCCATCCGTCCCATACGGCAGCATATCCAAACCCTCTTCGGCCTTGAGCGCTGGAGACGTGATCCTCGTTAAGGTAAAGGAATACGACAAGGAGAAGGGGCGTTACATTTTTCTTCTTGACCAGGACCCAATGGTCGAGGGTGCGGTCGTGGCCCTAGAACCGGAAACCGGTTATGTAAGAGTCCTCGTTGGCGGATATGATTTTAACAGGAGCGAGTTTAACCGAGGCACACAATCGAGGCGACAGCCCGGCTCGTCATTCAAACCTTTGATATACTCCGCCGCACTCGACAAGGGTTATACCCCCGCCACAGTTATCTACGACTCCCCTGTAGTCTATAAAGACAAATACTCGCGTGATGGTGTGTGGAAGCCGAGAAATTATGACGGCGAATTCTACGGCCCTACCACCTTGAGGAGGGCGCTGATGCTCTCCCGAAACGTCGTCACAGTGAAGATCGTCATGGACATCGGGCCCGACTATGTCGTCGATTATGCAAAGAGGCTCGGGATAAAATCCCCCCTCGACGCCGTCCCCTCTATCGCACTGGGTGCATGCGGTGTATCTCTCTTGGAGCTCACAAATGCCTACTCCGTCTTCAACAACGGCGGCTATCGTTCAGAGCCTATATTCGTAACCAAGATAGTCGACCGTGATGGAAACGTCATCGAGGAGAACCTCCCTAAGTCAGAGCCCGTCATCTCGGCCGAGACCGCCTACATCATCACGAGCCTCATGGAGAGCGTCGTCCAGTCGGGCACGGGAACAAGGGTCAAGGCCCTGAATAGACCGACGGCGGGTAAGACCGGAACCACCAACGACTATATCGACGCCTGGTTTATGGGCTTCATCCCACAGCTTACATGCGGCGTCTGGGTAGGCTTCGACGACGAGAAGACCCTCGGCAAATACGAGACCGGCTCAAAGGCCGCGGCCCCCATCTGGCTCTACTTCATGCAGGAGGCGGTAAAGGATATGCCGGTTGAGGTCTTTCCCATCCCCGAGGGAGTGGTTTTTGCCCGCGTAGATTCCGAAACCGGGGGGCTCGCCACCGAAGAGTCAATGGATACGATGATCGAGTGCTTCAAACCCGACTCCCTCCCGACCCATGAAGAGGATATAATCATGCCTGAGGAGGGTAGCAGGTTTTGGAAGGAGGATTTGGGGCTTTAGGAAAATATTTATCTGATATCGGATGGTTTGTGGAGCCTCAGGTATCATGATCATTCTTTCTATCCAATATCTCCCTGATCTTCTCGGCAAATTCCCTGAGCGGAAATGGTTTCTGCATAAATCCTTCTGCACCCAACCCAAGGATTTCATACGCCTGTCCGTTTTCGCTGTAGCCTGAAGTAAAGAGCACCCTCACATCAGGATCGATCTCCCTAAGCTTAAAAAACGCCTCTTTTCCCCCCAGCTTTGGCATGACCAGATCGAGGATAACGAGATCTATCTCGTCCCTCCTTCGGGAAAAAATCTCTACCCCCTCTTGTCCGTCTTCAGCGAAAAATACCTGATACCCCATATCTTTTAGATAATCCCCCCACATATTCTTGACTATCGGCTCATCGTCGATTATGAGTATTGTCTCATCGCCGGCGAGCTCCACCCTCTCAACTACGGGCTTAACTACCTCTACTTTACCCTCGACCGTGGGGAAATAGAGTTTGAATGTGCTCCCCTCACCCTTCTCACTATATACGGAAATAAAGCCCCTGTGATTCTTGACTATCCCATACACCGTCGAAAGCCCCATCCCCATCCCACCTTTGTCCTCCTTTGTCGTGAAAAAAGGTTCAAAGATACGTTCCCTTATCTCCGGTGTAATCCCCTTTCCGGTGTCGGTAATCGACAGAACGACATAATCTCCCTCTACGGCGCCGACATGGGTCTTTGCGAAATTTTTGTCGAGCTTTTGATTGAAAGTCTCAACTATCAGACTCCCCCCTTTGGGCATTGCATCTCTGGCATTGATGCAGATGTTGAGGAAGCATTGCTCGATCTGGCCGACATCTCCCTCAATCATTAAGAGATCACCGGACAAATAGGTCTTGATCTCTATAGATTTGTCGAAGGTGCCGGCTATGAGGGGAAGTCCCTTTTTAACTATGTCATTAAGGCTCACTGTAGTACGCTTGTGTTCTTCCCTCCGGGCGACGTTCAAGAGCTGCCGGGTGAGCTCTGATGCCCTCAGCGTCCCCTCGTGAATTGTCTTGAGCGCCTTATAATCGGGGTCGTCTTCTGCTTTTTTGGATGAGAGATACTCCGAGTAACCCATGATTCCCACGAGTATGTTGTTAAAGTTATGGGCGATACCCCCTGCGAGTGATCCTACGGCCTCCATCTTTTGTGCATGAATCAACTGTTTCTCAAATTTCTTCTTTTCTGTAACATCACGAATGATCCCCTGATATCCCAATATTTTTCCTTTATCATCTTTCCACATGGTTGCGGTCAAGAGGCAGTCAATGAGAGAATCGTCCTTTTTTTTCAAAAGCAATTCATAGTCCTTCACAGAACCTTTTTCCCTTATATCTCTCAACAAATCAATTAAATCCTGTGTATTATGATAGAAGATTTCTAAATCCAATTTTTCAAACTCATCAATAGGATATCCGAATAATGCCTCGCCCGGGGGATTTATATCTACTATTTTTCCATAGGCTGTTGAAAAGAAAATAACATCCTGAGATGTTTCAAAGAGATTACGAAATTTTCTCTCTGACTCTATCAATGCCTCTTCAGCCGCCTTTTTTTCTGTAATATCGTTGAAAAAGCTCAAAGAAGCGGGCTTCCCCTCCCATTCTATAAACACACCCGTTCCCTCAACCCACCGGAAATTCCCGTCTTTTCGAAAAACCCTGTATATATTTGGTTCCAAAAGGTCTTCCCCATCAAGTATCCTCCTATATCTCGCCATCACCCTTTCCAAATCATCCGGATGAATCAAGTCCATAAAAGTCCGTGAGGAAAACTCTTTCTCTGAAAATCTTGAAATTTCGAGTGCCTTTGGATTGAAAAATTTTATTATCCCATCTTGCAGGACAATGATGGCCTCTTTTGCATTCTCAAACAGCGTACGATATTTTTCCTCTGAATCCTTGAGCGAATCCCCCGCAATTTTTCTCTCTGTGATATCCCTTATAATCTCTAATGAGCAATAGCTGCCGTCGGGCATCAGGAGAGGCGATGAGTAAATCTCCAAATATGTCCCATCTTCTAATTGGGTCTCTCTCTTGAAAGTCTTTTTTTCTCTGATTGATATGTTAGCGGTGCAAAAACTACATGGGGCTTCAATATTATGATAGAATTCGTAGCACCTTTTTCCAACTCCATTCCCAAATTTTTCGATAGAGAGCTTATTCTGAAATACAATTATAAAATCCTTATCAACGATATCTATGGGGTCTATCATATGATTTATGATATTCTCATTAAATTGCTTTAGATAGAGTATCTCTTCTTCGGCGCGTTTTTTCTCGGTGATATTACGG
>CAZDOD010000092.1:0-11173 GCA_964506935.1 uncultured Thermodesulfobacteriota bacterium
AGAAAAGACGTAATTATGTCAAGTCTTTTCCCCCGGGTTAATATGCCCTGCCCTCCTTCGCCGGTAGACGTCAAGAGCCGAAAAGAGGAAATAGAGACAGCCGGCGTATTCGGAAAATCTCCCCAGCCACACGACGCTGCTTTCGAGTGGCCCCTGCGAGGCGAAGAATACGCCGGCGGCAAGTAGTATCAGACCCATAGAAAACCAGTAGTACATGTCCGCGTGCGATTTTATATAAGTCCTGAAGTAGATTATTGACAGGGCGATAAACAGGATTATCCCTATTCCCTTGGTGATATCTCTCAGGCAGAAACCCCCGGCCACGGAATTCAGGAATGAGATGTATTCCTGA
The DNA here is from genome assembly GCA_964506935.1 of uncultured Thermodesulfobacteriota bacterium. Taxonomy (GTDB): domain Bacteria; phylum Desulfobacterota; class Zymogenia; order Zymogenales; family Zymogenaceae; genus CAZDOD01. The sequence continues at coordinate 353 of CAZDOD010000092.1, forward strand.
TGAGCCAGCCAGGTAATAATGCCGATAATAGCGATTATAACGAGGTAGGTTATCAGCAGTATGGCTGATTTATGCCCCGGTCTTGTATTTGCGAAAGTTAGACCGGCTATCTTGAGACCGGCTCCGGCAGCGAGTGCCACCGCTGTAAGTAAAATCCCCGTATCATGTGCCGCGACGTGCGTATTCAGGTCGGCGTCGAGCCATCCGTAGAAGAGGATACCAAACCCGAAGCTGAAAAAGATGCAGCTGAGTCCCAGCATCTCCATCGAGCCGCTGGACATGAAGTTACTGATGGCGAAGCAGGTAACCAGACCCGTAATCACGCCGACGAATATCGTATTGAGTACGGCAATCGGCCAGTACAGCCTGTAATCCTCGGCGATATCCAGTATATTCAGGACGATAAAAATAACGCCGAGGCTGATAATGATAACAGCCGCTCCGAGTGCCAGCCGCTTGTACATCGGGACTCCTCTTAATGGTAAAACAGTAATATGAATAATCCGTTACTGAAATACAGATTATTATATTTATTCATTATATTATAATATACGTATTTATTGTATATTATAGAGATGTTATACATTTCAGGTTTTTGCGTTGAAAATGACGTCGAAGAAAGCGGACTTCGAACTAAAGACTATTAATGTCGGGAGGGAATAAGCTATTCTTACTGAATATATACGCAAGTCACACCGATTTATAACTGCTAAATATGTATAGTATATATGGATTGTCATAGGAAAAGATTGTAATCCTTCGAAATTAACAGACTGGGAAAAACGTGGGTATATCCAGAACCGTCGCTAAAAACACCATATTCAATTTTATAGGCACCACAGCCAGTGCCGCTATCAGTTTTGTAGTAAGCATACTGCTGGCTAGAGGACTGGGTGTGGAGGAATACGGCCTTTACACTTTCCTCATGTGGTTTCTTAGCCTGGGAAGCCTTTTGGTAAATCTGGGTTTGGGAGAGACTACCCGAAGGTATATCGCTGAGGCTACCGGGCAGGGAAACCTGCTAACCACCAGGGGTATTACGCAGTTGACCCTGGCACTCCGGTGTGCCGCCACGATACTGTTATCCATATTGATTGTCGGTTTCGCAGGCCTCCTGACGAATGTTTTCACCGAGGTTAACAGCGGCGTTTACTTCATGTTGATTACCCTTGTTCTTATTCCGGATTCCCTGGATCACGTCATCAGGTCTGTCTATGGCGGGTTCCAGAGATATGAATACGGTGCCTATATTGTCCTGGGAACATCACCGATAAGGCTGGTGGGAATCATCGTTATGCTGGCTCTGGGCTATGGTGTTGGGGAAATAATAATAATGACCGCGGCGGTATCGTTAATCGCTCTGTTGAGTAACATCTTTTTCCTGCGCCGTCTGATGCCTCTGCGGAGTCTGGTATCAAAGTCGCAACTGGACCCCGGGGTAAGGAAAAGTGCCCTCAAGTATTCCTTGACTCTTACGGGCGTTCAGGGCGTCAATTACTTTACCTGGTCTCAAGCCGAAGTCCTGTTTCTAGGTCTCTACTGCTCTATATCGGATATCGCATTTTATAACCTGGCCTTCAAGATACCTCGTATGATTATCAGTATGGTCCCTTTCGTTTTTGGCAGTGTGCTTCTGCCGACGGTCGCCGAACAATACGGTCGGGGAGACATCGATAAGGTCAAAGCTATCTATATCACTTCGGCCCGGTACCTGATGATGTTGACTTTCCCGATAGTTGTCGGCGGCATTGTCCTGGCGGCGCCAATCATACATGTCATTTACGGTTGGGAATATCAGCCTGCGGTAGTCCTGATGCAGATTGTCTTTATCCCCTTTTCCACGATGGGGCTTACTCATGCTTCTACCAGTATTATCTTCGGGATAAACAAGCCTTCTTTCATCCTGAAATCGGGAATTATCGTAATTATCGTAAGTATCGGCCTTTACCTCTGGGCGATTCCTACGTACGGTGTGATGGGGGCCGCTATCGCAAGTTCGGTGCCGCGCATCGCCGTGTTCTTTATTTACAACTTCTATGTTTATAAGAAACTCGACGTCCACTGGCCGGTAGGCGATTCCATCAGGGTTATTATGGCTTCGCTCATCATGGGCGCCGCGGTGTATGGAGTCCAGTACTCTATTAGTGATGTTCTGAGCCTGGCTATAGGAATACCTTGCGGAGTACTGCTTTATATACTGGTTCTGATTGGCTTGCGTTTTATAACACAGCAGGAAATTACTATATTAAGGAAGTTTGAAAAACAGGTACCTTCCGTCATAAGAAGTCAATATATGTCTATCGTCGGCCTCATTGAGAATTATGCCAGAAAGAGTCAGTAGTCTCGCTGACTCGTCAATCAAGGGCTTTTATTTGAAAATGTATATAACATCAATATCAAAATTTAATTACAGTGATATTAAGAATTCCCGTTTTTTTATGTTCTGTCGGTTCATTAAGAGGTATTCGTGGGACTTTTACAGGCTTTGATTCTGGGCATTGTCCAGGGCGCCACCGAGTTTCTGCCCATCAGCAGTTCCGGTCATCTCGTGTTGCTGCCGGCCGCATTGGGATGGGATGCTTCACCCCTTGTTTTTGATACTACCGTACATCTGGCGACGCTGCTGGCAGTAGTGGCGGTATTCTGGCGCGATTTGTGCAGCCTCGTCGTTGCCTGGTGGCAGGGATTACGCCACGGGCAGCCTTTCCAGACAATTGAGTCGCGCCTGGCCTGGTTTGTAATACTGGGAACGGTGCCGGGTGTCCTGGCCGGGTTGTTGCTGGAGGAAACTTTTGAGTCGTTATTCGCCAGTCCTCGTGCCGCCGGTTCGTTTTTGCTGGTGACGGCAGTGCTCCTGGTACTGGCCGAGTTTTCAGGGAAACGCCGCCGTGAACTGACGACAATGAACTGGCTGGACAGTCTCTTGATAGGTATCGGACAGGCGGCGGCCATAGCCCCGGGACTCTCCCGGAGCGGGACTACGATGTCGGTAGGTATGTTCCGCGGCCTGACCCGTGAAGCGGCCGCACGCTTCTCTTTTATCCTGTCGATACCCATCATAGCCGGTGCCGGGCTCGGTCAACTGATAACACTGGTAGGCAGTGGTGATGTATCGGCGCAAGCTCCGGAATTGGCGGTGGGTTTTCTTTCGGCGGCTGTTTGTGGTTATGCTGCCATCCGTTTATTCCTGGCTTATTTGCGTAAAAGGCCGCTGTATCCCTTTGCCGTTTATTGTATCGTGGTGGGTACTCTGGCGCTTGTGCTTCTTTAAAATGGGGAAAATGGTCTAAAGATTAACTAAAAGAGCTTTTCTATTTTCGCCGGTCTTCACCGGACCTGTCACTGCCTCTTCTTTCACCCAGCCGGCGTATCTGAACGACCAGTACGTAGATGGCAAAGAAGAGAATGAGGGCTACGATGGCAATTTCTCCGTATAATATAAGGTTATTATTTTCAATAAAGTAGGCCGAACCATCTCTGGCGATGATTAGCATCTGGAACAACCAAGCCAAAGCCAGAGCTATCAACAGCATCTGGCTTACGAGTACGAGTGTCGTTGAGCGCAGTCTCCGGCGCATGGTGGGCTTCTTTTCAGTGGCTATAATTCACCTCACGACACGATGACGTACGTGATTACAGCGCTTCTTCTTCCAGGATGTCACGCTTGCGGTATATCATAACGGCTAAAAAGGCGATAATCAAAATCATAGCGACGCCGATGACTGCTCCGAGGGTCCACCAGCTTACATTCTTCGTTATCGATTCGGGTGTGACTATTACCTTCTCAAGGGGTGTATCCTGGACGAAAATTTCCCCGTTATACAGCTCCACCCGGAAGCTGTACTCCCCAATCTCCCATCCTGTCGAAGGGATGTAATTAAGTTGACCGGTCTTCCCATCCGGTTGGAGCTGGCTAAAGGTCAGAAGGGGGATTTGCTCCAGCAACTCGTTGTTGAAAAGCACGGTCAGTATTAATCTGGCATCCGGTAATGCATTGTAAGGGAGGTTCATCTGGTATACTATTTTTGCATAGACAAGCTTATTTGTGGCTTCGTCGTAATTCAGAGCAGTACTGAAATTGGTAACTTCCGCCTGATTGGCAACCTCGGCAATTATTGGCGGGGGTACCGGCTTGACCTCGAAAGAGTCCAGCAAATCCTCGATACTCACGTGATTAAGTCCGTACCTATCCGGGGCCACGCTGAAACTAACCGGTGTGCTCTGGCCGCCATTAAGGGTGACTACTTTTGTCTGTACCGTAATATCATTTATTACCAGCGCCACCTGATAGGTCCCTGCCGCTTCACCATTATTAGTGATTAAAGCGGATATGTAGACATTATCTCCGGGATGCACTGAATCCGGATTTATCGATAAGCCGCTTACTGTGAAAGATGCCGGGGCCTCCGGCACAATCACGGAAAACATTCTGGCCATATCGCCGATACTCAGTCGGTGTTCCCCGGTGACATCTGAAGATATCAAGAAAGTGATCGTTTCGCTAGCACCGCCGGCAAGGTCGATGGTTTTGGCCTGTACGACTGTGTTATCCAGTATCAATTGCACTTCGCAGGTTCCGTAGAGGTTCCCCTGGTTGTTGATAACAGCACTGGCAGTAACCGTGCCCCCGGGTATGATTTCCTGCGGAGATATGGAGAAGCCGGCAACTTCAAAGCTGGCGGGTTGTGTTTCGGCAAGGACAGCGTAAAGGGACAGGTGCTCAATTTCCGTGGTAACGGTACAGGTCTCCGGGTCAACAATGCCGCCTAGATTAGTCCATTCTTGTGTATCCGGGTCGTATCTAGCTATGTAGAGACTATCGGCACTCATCCCTTCCGGCAAATTATCCGGGTCGTATTTGAAAATCAAGGGTACTGAAGGTTCGAAGGTAACGCCATTGGGCTCGATAATATAACAGCCGGTAACACCATAGCAATATTCCCCCAGGTCGGTTTGTTCATCTGATTTCTTTATGCGTATATAGCTGGCATTCCCGCCGTTCCGGGTTTTTACTATGGTGTCTTTAGGTATAATGATTTTGATGACCTGGTCATCGAGCGTACAGAGAACCTCAAGGACGATTACTCCATCGCCCGTCATCATGCCAGATAAACTAGTGGTTCCCCCACCCCCAGCTCCACCACCACCACTGCCGCCACCACCACCATCCCCAGGAGGGTTTTCGGTATCAGGCCTCACAATCACGGAAATCAGTTCGTAATCATACCGGTAGTGGTTATCCCTTACCCTGAAACGGAGTCCGTAATGAGTACCGATTTGGTCTTCATCGGGAATCCATGAAAAAACCCGCGTGGTACTATCGAAACTGGCCCCAACCGGTAAATTGTAGGCCGAATATATCATTGGGTCACCATCCGGGTCGGTTGCGGAGACGGTAAATACCAGGGTTTCTCCCTCGGTAACTGTTTTATCACCGATGCTGGCGAGTACCGGGGCATCATTGCGCGGATTGATAGTGATAGTGACGGTAGCGGTATTGGAATTATCCGCGCCATCATTCGCCCGGTAGGTAAAGGAATCGGTGCCGTTATAATTTGTGTCAGGGTTGTAAACGAAGGACCCGTTACTATTGAGGGTTACCGTGCCATGGGATGGATTGCTGATTTTTACTGCCGTTAGCGGGTCCTCATCCGCATCGGTATCGTTATTTAACACACCCGGTGCAGAGATATTCAGAGTGTAATCCTCGTTGACAAAATAGGAATCATTCACCGCCACCGGCGGATTATTCTCTCCACCGACGTTAATGGTGACCGTAGCTATATTAGAATTATCCTGGCCGTCAAAAACCTGGTAGGTAAAGGAATCGGCGCCGGCAAAAAGGTAATCGGGATTATAAAAGAAAGAGCCATCGCTGTTGAGAGTGACCGTGCCGTGGGAGGGTTCGGTTAACTTAATCGCCATCAGCGGGTCCTCGTCGGCATCGGTATCGTTGCCCAGCACGCCCGGAGCGGGGATATCCAGGTTGACATTATCGCCGGTAGAATAGCTGTCATTAGCCGCCACCGGCGGGTTATTCCCACCGTCGATAGTAATGGTAACGGTAGCTGTATTGGAGTTTTGCGTGCCATCATTAGCCCGGTAGGTAAAGGAATCGGTGCCGTAATAATCTGTGTCAGGGTCGTAAACGAAGGACCCGTTACTATTGAGGGTAACCGAACCGTGGGACGGATCGGACAATTTAATAACCGTTAGCGGGTCTTCATCCGCATCGGTGTCATTGCTCAGCACGCCCGGCGCGGCGATATTCAAAGTGGTATCATGGTTGGCAGAATAGCTGTCATTCACTGCCACCGGCGTATCTTCCGTCGGATTTATGGTGATGGTGACGGTAGCCGTATTGGAGTTCGCCCAACCATCATTCGCCCGGTAGGTGAAGGAATCAGTGCCGTTATAGTTGGCGCTGGGGGTATAGGTGAACGAGCCGTCGCTATCGAGGACTACCGTACCGTGGGAAGGATTGCTGATTTTGATAGCCGTCAGCGGGTCCTCGTCCGCATCGGTATCGTTATTTAGCACACCCGGCGCGGTGACATCCAGAATGATATCCTCGTCGGTAGAATAGCTGTCATTCACCGCCACCGGCGGATTATTTGTAGGCCCTGACGAACCGGACTCCCGGGCTCCTATATCCGGAGCATTGCCTTCGTAGGGCCAGGGAGAGTCGGTATCGTTGAACATTACCAGAGGAGTACCGGCATCAATACAATCTGATGAAGCTGAAAGCGTAAAATCTCCATTATCAGCATCTGTAAAGCAGTCGTCACCATTTTCGGATATACTATGTACGTCTTTGTTCAACGCAGCTACATATGCAGGTACAGAGTTGTACTTACCACCCCATGAAGAGCCACCGAGTTCAACAACCTGATAGTTTTCCTCTGGGTAAAGGTTATTGTAATCAAAATCTATTGAGCTGGAGCTTGGAATAGTAATTAGCTCATAAACTTTGCTTCCAGCGATAATAATATTGTTCTTATATACATAGTTTCCTAATCCGGAATTTGACTGGGTGGCACCTTTGCCGCCAGCCGTTCCGGCGTAGTAGGTGTTGTGATAAGCATAGACTCTTCCATAAGAATTGTTCCCACACTTGAACATGTATCCCTTAACGTTATACATTACATTCCGAAAGACATAGTACGGCCCTTCTAATACGGGAGCCATAGCGATGCCTGCGTAGGAGTTTTCTATCCTGTTGCCCCAAATTCTGACATTGACTCCTCCGCCTTCAACCTGTATACCATCGTCCCTATCCCATCCATCGCCCAAATCTGAACTGAATATAATATTGTTATCGTAGATATCCGTATCGTACATATAACCAAGATCATCTTCAGGTCCGCCTTCAAAGCCGTCCCACATGCCATCCGCTATGGCGCTGGTAAAGGTATTTGAGTAGAACACATTGGCATTGCCGGCTTTCCAGTAGTAAACCCCATCTTGCTTGTAACCAATCTTTTCATCAATGTAGACTTCGTTGTATCTGTAGGTGTTATGGGAAGCAAGGCTTCTGAGCATTAGAGTACCCGGTCCGGCTGGGTTCAGGAAATAGTTATACTCGATAATACAGTAATCCGCACCCGCCAGTCTGATAGTGCCGCCGCTGCTATCGTAAGCGTCATCCTGGAATTTAAATCCTCTGATTCGGATGTAATTGCCGGAAAGATCGAATATATTGTCGACGGAATCATTACCGTCAATAGTTACACTTTCCCCCTGATATGGCATAAAGGTAATATAATTATTGGCGGTACCCGAGGTAGATACTGAAATGGAGGACGATATTGTATAAGTGCCGCCTCTAACCAACACGGTATCGCCCGCAGAGACGGAACTGGCTGCTTTCCCTATGGTTTTCCAGGGGTTTCCTTGGGAACCATCACCGCTGGAGTCGCTACCTGTGGTGGCGACATAGAGATAGCTGGTGCCTATCGGTGGGTCTTCTTCCCGTGTTGTGGTCGTACCGGTCACCGGATTGGTGCCGGCGACGTTATCATTATCGGAAAAGGTAACTCTTACTTCATAGGTGGTTCCGTCGTCAAGCCAGAAGATGCTGCCCCGGAACTCCTTGTCGCTTCTGTCGACATACATCTCGTGGGCGGTTTTCCATGCTCCCCCGGATTTACGGTATGTCAGTACGGCGCTATTGTTCCCGTTATCGTCTCCGGAATAGCTGGCAACAACGCCGATACATTTGATGGTAGGTACCAGAGAAATAGACCCCGTCGTTGTATCATTGCCGGCCGCTAGAACTGGAAGCGGTAGAACGGTAGACAAAAGGACGAAAGCAACAAAAAAGATTCCGGTAACCTTCAGCAGTCTCATTACAGTAAAGTCCTTTCCCAATGTACAAACAGGTACACTACTATAATATTAACGAACGTTACATTGGTCAATAGCCTTTTGGTAATGGTATGTTCGGTGCTCTCTCCTCTAATAGTGTACTCCGGTAGTATTTAGATATTATTAAGATTGCCATCAATGTTGCCTGGAAATTAACTACGTTTGCTGCCTGCCTCCCTTGTCCTGTCGGGTATATAAGTCAATCATGGAAAACACATTCCGGTGTCTAGAAAGGTCGCGAACAGGGCTTAAATTGTTAAAAACCCTTTGCAGGAGGGTAATATGGTGAACTTGTCGAGGATACTGAAGCTGGAAGAATCAGAAAATCTACTTACCTCTCCGGCAGTGCGCTGTGATTTTTCTGTATTCTACCGTAATGCCTGGCCGGTGTCAATGACGACGCGAACCTGTTGGTATATCAACGCAGTCTGAAAATAATCGGAATTCCGGCGAAAAATCCACTCAACCAACGTGAAAAAATTTTTCTTGGTTATGAATACAAGAGAGAGGTTTTTCTGAGTTAACTGAAATGTGAGCAAAATTCGTGAAAAGGGAAAAAGACTACTATCCCAGACTTTTCAGCGATGAACTGGTGCTTATAACTAATCTGGAGGACTTTGAAGCAGTGATTATCTCCAGAGTTTATAAATTACTCTTCCTTGCTCAAATTCTCCAATTAACTTGTGGTTTTTCAAGCAGCTGTTTTTTAAGATGAAATCAACGAATTCTTCATTGGTAAAGTTAACATATGCGCCTGCCATTTGCCGCTCCGTATAGACAGGCGGCTCAAAGTACATTTCGTTGACTTCTAAAGTGTGTAATAAACTCTTAAATTCCTGGAAAGATGAGTCTTCTTTTAAAAAATGATGAAAGACGTCTAAGACTAAAGCAATATCATATTTAATCGGTCCTTTGTTACCGATATCGAAAATACCTTGTTTGATAATCTCGAAATTTTTGTTTTCGGCTCTCCTTAGTTTTTCCAGGAAGTAAATATTTTCCGGATCATTTTCTACAGCAGTGCAACGAAACCCAATCTCCTCAAACCTGTGACAAAAATATCCCCAATGCGAGCCTATGTCTAAAAGAGTTTTGTTTCCACTATCCATATTGTTTTTAATAGTCTCAAATCTTGTATGGCCATGATGAGATGGGATACCTTGAAGATCAATATGCGTTAGAGGATTATATACTTTGTCACGATGCTTGTGTGCATAAATTTCGATTTCTTTTTTAAGTTCTTCCCAGGCACTATGACGTACGCTTATTGTCACCGGGACTTTTTCTATTCCTAATATTTTGGCGAATGCAAGGCGATGTCTTCCATCATTAAATATCAGATCACCATATCTTCCAATATTTATTGATATTTCATCGTCATTGTCACTATCAAAAAGTCTATCTCTTCCCCTTTCCTTTCGTTGTTGTTCTCGAGTCTTATAACCGTTTTGCTTGATATCGCTAAAGATTTTATCCAGTGAGGCGCATCTTTCATCAAGCTCTCGTTTGTTTATACACCCCCACTTTTTAATCCCTTTTTCTATCTGTCCAAGTACCCGCTTGTAAAAGGGTAGCTGCTCCCAGCTGGTCCCTTTTAGAACTCTTTCCTCATAAGACCTGTAGAAATCAAAATCAGAAAATTTTTTGTCTAATATATCCCAATCACCGCTGATTACTCTTCCCTTATCCCTGTAGCTATAACATGTAAGATTATTTTGGTTTCCCGGATTCGGTAGCTCTTGATATCCTTCGCTCTCCAGGACGAAGGCTATTTTTTTTGGGTCAACCCAGTAAACAGTATCATACTTTAGATAATTCCTTGTTGACTTTGAGCCAGAAAATACCAGTCTAAGTCTGTTTAGCCAGATGATTCTTGAACGCCAATACCTTAATATCGATACTTTCAAGCTTGTGGGAAATAGATTGACAATTTTTCTTAGAAACCGTGTTATCATATCTGCTTTTGATTGTTGAACATCTATATTTTTGATGGCTTAGTTTGATAGTAAATGCTAGCGCAGTCTTAATAATATCAGGGTTCTGGCGATAAACCTTTTCAACCATCTTGGGAGGAAACTCTTACCCGTCCTTATCAGGATAGAGCGCCCCTTTTTCTCCATTAGAGATTTTGGATAGGTCTTTAAGGCGGTGAATACGTACAGGAGGGCTGGACCTTTATGCCCGGTTCGGGCGGCTACTCTGGCCAGAAGGCAGTACAAGCCGAAGTGGGCTTTTCTCCGCATATGAGCGTAAAGTGGACCGACCTCGGGGTCATTAAAGATTGATTCCAGGACGGCGGTATGGGCTTTTTTTACAATTTCCACGCCGTTTTTAGCCGTCATGCTCTGGTTGTGCTCCCGGACTATTCCCAGCGGTTCCGCCAGGAGTCCCACGGAATAACTTTTAGCCAGACGGAAGAGCATATCCCAGTCCTCGCTCATTCTAAGCGTGGTA
>CAZDOD010000093.1:0-10963 GCA_964506935.1 uncultured Thermodesulfobacteriota bacterium
AACCCGATGGTCTTCGGGGCGCTTTCGGTCAACTATTCGATTGCCATATATCTCGGTTCCATCGGAGGGGTTTTGATAATGGTTCTCTTTTCGTTTTTAGCTGGGATATATTTGAAGAAGGTCGAAGAGCCGAGGCTGCTATCCGATTTCGGAAAGGAGTATGAAAAATACAGGGGGAGGGTGGCGATGATCGTTCCATTTATGTTGAGGAGGGGTAAGTAGGTAAATTTTTCATCCATTACCAAGCGAACGACGTAGGGGCACGACATGCCGTGTCCCTAAAAATTAGATACAAAGAATTTAAAAATTCCGTATAGCTAGTACGCGTACATGTTCCCGTAGGGCCTGAGTGACTTGGGGTAGTATTTCAGGAATGGTTTGGACATGATCTCTTTGTGGTCGAGACCGAAGTCCTTCGCAAAGTCGAGGAGCAAAAATTCCAGTATCTCCATCTCCTGATCGGTGGGATCGGCTACTCCAAGCTCCTTGCCGAGGCGGTGCTCCTCCACGCTTCCCCTTACGAATATCGAGCCCCCGTGCATCCCCGTTCCCATGAAGATTCCGGAGATCGGGCGCTCCGGGTGTTTCGAGTACATCCCCAGAAGTATCAATCTACCCCCCGCCATATATTCGCCGAAGAAGTCCCCGGCCTTCCCGCCCACGATGATGACCGGCACCTTCTCGAAGTACTCCTTCATGTGGATACCGACACGGTAGCCGCAGTCCTGTTTTATGTGGATTTTTCCGCCCCTCATGGCGTATCCGCAGACATCCCCTGCCATCCCGTCTATCGAGATCTTGCCGCCGTCCATGGTGTTCCCCACGCCGTCCTGTGCGTTTCCCATGACCCTGATTATCGGGCCGTTCATGAAGGCACCGAGGTCTTGGCCCGGGACGCCGTGGATGTCTATCTTCACCTCGGCCTTTACCCCATCCGCCAGATAGCGCTGGCCGTTTATGTTGAGAAGTGAAAAACGGCTCTCGCCCCTCTTGATCTCCTCCCTTATGGCCTTGTTGAGGTCCATGTAGTAGACACCTTTGGCGTCTACGTTTACGAGTCCGTTTTCTTTTTTGATGACAGGCGAAATGCGATTCATCCTAACTCCTAAAAATCAGTGCCGGATCGAAATCATCCGAAGCTCAAACGACCTCTTTTATCTTGCCTTTCTCGACATTGTTGAGGAGGGCTATTACCGGCTCCCCGGCGATCGGCGCCCAGACATCTTCGGGGTCGGGGCAGATCTCCCTTATGGCGCTCTCTTCGGACGCCATATATACGAAGTCCCCCTTTTTCGCCGCGATGAGGGGGCGAAGCTTGATCCGGTCGTTAAGACCCACGAGGCCCTCGTTGTTTGCAAAGAGGATTGCGAATGGGCCGTTCAGCAGCGCCGGGCCGTATACCATCCTGATCGCTCGTACGACCTCGGCCTCGGATTCGTCTGTAAAATCGAGGCTATCCCAAAACGGCGATGCGAGGGCCAGGGATGCAACCTCAACCGGAAGACCGTGTTTTCGAATCAATAAGTCCAAGAGATATGCGACCACCTCGGTGTCTGTAAGGAGCGTGCACTTGTATCCGAACATCTCGAGGTAGCGCTTGTTGATGCCGTAAGACGATATCTCTCCGTTGTGGATGATCGACCAGTCGAGTATTGTGAACGGATGGGCGCCGCCCCACCAGCCGGGGGTGTTGGTCGGAAAGCGGTTGTGTGCCGTCCAGATGTGCCCATCGTATTCCTCAAGCATGAAGAATTCGCTTATATCTTCCGGGAAGCCCACGCCCTTGAATGCACCCATGTTTTTTCCGCTCGAAAATATGAATGCCCCGTCTATGGCGTCGTTTATATGCATCACCCTCTTTACCACCATATCATCCTCGGTGCCGCTCCCCGACTCTATCTCTTTTTGCTCCTCCTCGGTTTTTGACGGGAGGGCGAAGTATCTCATTAGTATGGGATGGGATTTTATCTTTTCGGTCGGGCGTGTCGGGATCTTCTCCTGGTGATGTACGACCATCTTTTCCTTTAGGTATCTTTCCGTCCCCTCCATTGCGGTCTCGTGGTCGTACATGATATGGAGGGCATAGAGCTCCTTATAGTCGGGATATATGCCGTAAGCTGCAAATCCCCCACCGAGGCCGTTTCCCCTGTCGTGCTGATTGGCTATCGATTTCGTTATGATCGAGCCGGGTATCCTCTCTCCCTCTTTGTTGATGACTCCAGAAAGCCCGCAACCCGAGATATCTTTGATGTAGCGGTGATTCATGACCTTTTCAATCTTTCCTTTCTCGTATCCTTATCTAGATGTACGTGGCCGAAGTCGGGCGCGAGCATCGTCTCTTCGAGGCCGGAGACATCAACACGGTCGCGGATCAGTCCCGAAAATATCCCCGCCCGCTCCACTTCTCCGACGAGCACCACCCCGACGAGTTTCTCCTTTGAAAAAACCAGTTTTCTGTATATATCGTTTTCTTCATCGGCCCTTTTTATGATCCTGTATTTCTTTTCGTCGGGCGGGTCGACGATCCCTATGCTGATTGTATCGAGGCCGTAAAAGCCGATGGAGTTCATCGGGATTCCACCCTCGTATTTCTCGTTTGCGCCGGCCATGTTTCTCCCGGCCTGTTTACCCTGCCGGTAGGCGTTGGGGAGGATCGGGGTGACCCTCATCTCGTTGTATAGCATGTCGTAGGCCTGGGCGCAATCCCCGGCGGCGTAGACATCCTTTTCTGATGTCATCAACTTTCCATCGGTCAAAATTCCCCTGTCCACCTTGATGCTGGAGGATTCGGCAAGCCCGATATCAGGCCTTACTCCGATTGCGACGACGAGGGCGTCGGCGTCTATCTCGGTGCCCGATTTCGTTATCACCCTCGATACCTTTTCACCCGTCATCTCGACTTTTTGGGCGGTATCTCCACAGATTATCTCGATCCCCGAATCGGAGAGCCGCTTTTCGACGATTGTTGCGGCGGTTTCATCGAAGGCGGCTGACAGTATCCTATCCATCAGCTCCAGGACCGTGACCTTTATCCCGATGTCGTTTAGGGCCTCGGCCGCCTTGAGCCCGATGAGGCCGCCGCCGATAACGACCGCCCTTTTTATTTTATCTTTGTATTCTAATATATCAGAGGCATCCTTTAGGGTAGTAAAGGTGAAGATCATCCTTTCGGGCGAGCCCTTCCCATCCGTCCCCACGATCGGTGGAAAGATCGGCATTCCGCCGGTGGCGACTAGGAGCGAATCATAGTCGAGGGTTTTTCCATCATTTAATACTGCACTCTTTTTTTTGGTGTCGACAGATGATGCCTCGGTTTCAGTTTTGATCTCTACATTCAATTTCTCGTAGAATGTCTCTTCGCGTAGTGGCATGAGGCGGCCGTCGAGCTTTCCCGAAAGCCAGTAGCTTATCCCGGGCCTCGAGTAGGGGGGGTATTCCTCTCTCGTCACGAGCGTTATAACACCATCTTTATCGATCTCACGTATCCCCTCTATCGCCCCGAGGGCCGCTATGCCGCCTCCGACTATTACGTATCTCATCCGGCCTCCTCACAGACGACCACCAAGGCCCGGTTCGGACACGCCTCAACGCATGCCGGTATCTCCCTATCGCCGCAGAGGTCACATTTGATAGATTTTTTCATGTCTTTATCCATCCCGATAGCTCCATAGGGACACGCCATGACGCATGACCAGCACCCGACACACTTTTCGGAATCGACGATGACCCTCCCGTCCTCCTGCTTTTGCATGGCACCGGTTATGCAGGCACTGACGCACCAGGCGTCGTCACAGTGTCTGCAGGTCACCGAAAACGATACCGGGCCTTCCTCTTCGACGTGGGAGCGGGGGATACCCCTTTTCTCCTTCTTGTATGCCTTGATGATGTTTTTACTCTTTGAGTGCTCGACGACACACGCTATTTCGCAAAGCCTGCAACCTATGCAGACATCTTCTTTTTCGACTACGTACCTTATCTTCATTTTAAATCTCTTTTTGCTATTTTACGCTTTTTTAATTTTATTGCAACAGGGCCTTGACTCGCCAGATAAAAAAATTATCTACTTTTTGGTTTTGGTTTATTGGCCGGCGTGTTTTATCCCGAGGATGTCGAGTTCTATCTGTGATAGTCCGACACCCCTGAGCCGCTCCCTGTTTCCCCGAAGGCTCTCGATGGCGTTGATGCCCATGCCACCGAGCATCTCCTGAATCTCATGGCCCCATGCTTTTATGAGATTTATGAGCCTTTCAGCGGCTATCTCGGGATTCAATCTCTTTGCAAGATAGGGGTCATTTGTGGTTATGCCCCACGGGCACTTTCCTGTATAACAGCGCTGACACATCCCGCACCCCATGGCAATGAGCGCCGCCGTTCCGATATATACGGCGTCTGCCCCAAGCCCTATGGCCTTTACGACGTCTGCGCTGCATCTTACGCCTCCGGCGGCGAGTATTGAGGCCTGGTTTCTAATCCCCTCTTCCCTAAGCCTCGTATCCACGGCCGCCAAGGCAAGCTCAAGTGGGATTCCTACGTTGTCCCTGATCATCGTCGGTGCGGCACCCGTCCCGCCCCTCAGCCCGTCTATGGCGATGATGTCCGCCCCGGCCCTGACCATCCCGGATGCGATTGCCGCAACGTTGTGTACGGCGGCGATCTTGACCGAGATCGGATTTTTGTAATCCACGGCCTCTTTTAGGGCGTAGATCAGTTGCCTCAAGTCTTCTATCGAATAGATGTCATGGTGTGGCGCGGGAGACAGGGCGTCGGTTCCGGTCGGTATCATCCTCGTCAGGCTTATCCCCTCCCCAACCTTTTCGCCCGGCAGGTGTCCGCCGATGCCGGGTTTTGCCCCTTGGCCGATCTTTATCTCGATGCCTGAACCGGCGTTGAGGTAATCTGCGTGGACGCCGAAGCGACCCGATGCGACCTGGACTATCGTCCACGGCCCGTATTCGTAGAGGGTTGGATGGAGGCCGCCCTCGCCGGTGTTGTATAGTATGCCGGTCTCCTTGGCGGCCATTGCCATGGCTAGGTGGGCGTTGTAATTTAAGGCGCCGTAGCTCATCGCCGAAAAGACGATTGGGTAGTTGAGCTTGAGCTGGGGCTCTATAGTTGTCAGGAGACGGAGCTTTCCCTTCTCCCTTACGACCTCGACTGAATCGGGCTTCCTGCCTAAATATGTAATAAGCTCCATCGGCTCCCTGAGGGGG
The DNA here is from genome assembly GCA_964506935.1 of uncultured Thermodesulfobacteriota bacterium. Classification (GTDB taxonomy): domain Bacteria; phylum Desulfobacterota; class Zymogenia; order Zymogenales; family Zymogenaceae; genus CAZDOD01. The sequence continues at coordinate 5,211 of CAZDOD010000093.1, forward strand.
TCTATCGATGGATTTGTAACCTGGCTTGCGTCGAGGAGGATTTTATCCCAGTAGATCGGGTAGGGCTTGTCGTTTCCCATGCCGGTCAGGAGCACTCCGCCGGTCGATGCCTGTTTGTAGACGTTTTTTATGTAGTAGGGGGTCCAGCTCGCATTTGTCTTGAAATCGGTAGGATTTTCCCTTATGCTTATCGCATCGGTGGGACAGAGCGCCTCACATCTGTGGCAGTCGACGCATTTTGCGCTGTCCGATATCATCGTGTCGGTCTCGGGATCGTAGATATGGGCGTTATATGAACACTGCCGCTCGCAGACGCGGCAAGAGATGCACTTGTCCTCATCCCTCTCTATCGTAAATTCGCTATATGTATCGTATGGAGATTCAAACAGCAATTTTTTAACCTCGATCTTTTAAGCCTAATGTTCTATTTTATAATAAAAAGAGCCAAATCGTCAAGATTATTTTGATATACTTTGGAAAACGGAACCAATGGGCTAATCCCTTCGTATAAATTTACTTGGATACATGATAATTTAATTGGAGACATGGTTGCAAGTTGAAAGGACAAATTGTGGAATTTATCAAAACTGACTTTTTCACAGACAATGTTATAGGGTATCAAAAAGGCTTTACAAATAAAATAAAATGGTGTAGATTTATAAAGTATAATTAGGAAGATATAATAATACAAAAAAGTTTAAATTAAAGTCAATAAGGAATATAAAATGAAGATAACTTTAATAGAACCTAGCAGTCCGGATTTTCACATCTTTTCCCTCTATCCGCTCCCACGTCTTGGGACAATCCTTTTGGGGACTATTCTCAAAAAGGGGGGTCATGATGTATCGGTGATGGTGGAATCGCTGGGGGAGATACCCTGGGATGACGTCACGGATTCCGATATCGTGGGGATATCCACGACAACATCCACCGCCCCGAGGGCCTTCGAGATGGCAGAAAGCCTGAGAAAGCTCGGGATAGTCACCGTCTTGGGTGGGCCCCACGTCACTTTTCTCCCTGAGGAGGGCCTCGACTTTGCAGACTACGTAATCAGGGGCGAGGCGGAGAGATCGCTGCCGATCTTGGTTGATGCCCTCTGCGGAACGGGCGGGCTCGATGACGTATTCGGCCTGTCTTACAGGAAGGGTGAAGAAACAGTCCATAATCCGATCGAGGGCACGATGGTAAATCTGGATGACCTCCCCGAGCCCGACTTTTCGCTTTTGGGAACGGCCTTTTTTAAGGAAAAGAGATGGACGAAGAGGGTCGTCCCGATGCAGACGTCCCGCGGCTGTCCCTACAACTGCAATTTCTGCTCGGTTACGAGGATGTTCGGGAGAAAAGTGCGTTATCGGAGTGTCGATGCCGTCATTCGTGAGCTCAGAAAATATGACGACAAGAAAAATACGATATTCTTTTATGACGACAACTTCGTGGTCAATCCGAAGAGGGCGAAAAGGCTCCTAAAAAAGATGATATCTGAAGGGTTTTCCTTCGTCTCGTCAGCGCAGATCAGGGTCGATGCCGGAAAGGACGAGGAACTTTTGGGGCTGATGAGGGAAGCGGGCCTGAAATCCGTCTTTATAGGGCTTGAGAGTGTCTCGCCCGAAAGCCTAAAGAAGATGAAGAAGCAGCAAACCCTAAAAGACATGGAAGAGGGGCTCTCGGGCTTTAAGAAATTCGGAATCAGTGTCCACGGGATGTTCGTATTCGGCTTCGACGATGACGATGAGAAGTCCCTAAAAGAGACGGTGAAATTCGCAAAGAGACACGCCATCGACTCTGTCCAGTTTCTGATCCTGACGCCAATCCCGGGCACCCCGGTATATCAGGATCTCAAAGATAACGGACGCATCCTGATCAAGGATTGGAGCTTCTACGATGGACACCACGTGGTATTCAATCCGAAAAAGGTCGAACCATACTGCCTCCAGAAGGCACAGATCCAGGGGCACCGGAAGTTCTATTCAACATTGGAGGTCATCAGGAGATTTTACCGCTTCGATTTCTTCAACGCCATGATTGCGGCCTACGCCAAGCGGCTCTGCCATGAGTGGGTGAAGGATAACCGTCTCTACCTCAAAGTAATGAAATTCTTAAGGCCCAGTGCGGATTATATATTGAGCATAGATATCAGGCGCAAGGGGACAGATATCAAGGAGGCACTGGCGGAGGCGGTCGAAAGGGCGGCATCAAAGGTCAAGGAGGCGGCTAAGGGCAAACGGCATAACATCCCCCAGCGGAATAACTAAATTAGCATATCGAAAGGGGGGATGGGTTTCCCCGTCCCCCCTTTGTGAAATTCAGCAAAAAGCTATCTACATTGAATTAAAAATTCGGTTATAAAACCTTCCACGAAAATCCTTAAATCGCAATCAACCTCTCTAAAAACCTCCCTTTACTTCAAAAGATAGGCAAAGGTAATCCCAAGGTAGTTCCCTATTGCATATCCGATTATTCCGGTTGCGAGGCCCGAGACTATAACTTCCCTATTTTTTAAGGCACCAGCCACGATCGGAACGAACGGAGGAGAGAAGATCGCCGATACCGAGGTAATGATGGTGGTGTCGGTGTCGATCCTGCCGATGAAAGAAAGAAAGAGATGGACCAACCACGAGCCGAATACTACAAAGAACGTGAAGGTAATTATCGCCGGCGCCGCCGTTATCAACTGTCTTATGTCGGCCATCGAACCGACGACCACACAGAATACGAGGACAATATATTGTCCCAGGTGAAACGTCATGTTAATTTCCCTGATGGGCCGAATAAAGGAGCACAGGATACCCAGCGTGGTTATCGAGAGCATCAGGACGGCCATGTTGAACTCCTCGGGAGAGATGCTGTATAGTGCTCCACCTACGGCAAAGATTAATATCGCAACCAACAAGGCGCCTAACAGGGGAACCAAGATTTTTTTGGAAAATATGCCGCTGTAATCATTGAGGCTTGTCATCTTCTTTTCTTCCGCGGCCAAATCGAAATCCTTTGAGACCCCTGTTGGACTCGGAAGTGATGAGAAGGGCGGCAGAAATTTGTTGAAGAGCGGCTGGGCGAAAAGGAGGATGAAGAAGAACCAGGGCGTACAGGCAATCATATCCGCTGTATTTGTAAGGACGAGGATATGCTCATCTACCTTGAGTGCAAGGCCGATGGCGTTTAGGTTGGGTGAGCCGCCCGTGTATACGCCGATCAGCATCCCCGCAACCTGCCATGCCTCGGGAATCCATTTTCTGAAGATCAGATAACCGACATAACATGTGATGAGGACTGCGGCGATCATAAATAGGAGGGACAGGAACGTCTTCCCCGCAAGCCTCGACCACCTCTTTACATCGATCGAAAAGAGCATCAGCGGTATCGCCAGGGGGACCGTGATGGTCATGAACATAGTTTGGAGTCCCGAGCTGTTCGCAGGCACGGCCCAGATCAGGCTCATCAGGATGCCCATCGCATAGCAGATGATGCCGGCTCCGAGTTTTTCAATAAATGAGTATTTTTGTGCAAAGTAGATTATAAACGCTGGGAAGAGTATATAGAACAGCGCCAAGAGAATTAGATGAAACATGATATATAGTCCTTTCTAGAGATATTTTTCGCCCAAACTACCACAAGTTCGACCGTTTTATCAAGAAAATATTACGAATTTGTCAATTCAAATTTTCTATCTAGATTTTCGGATTAATCCTGAATTATCCACCGAAATAGTCATTTATTTAATAGATAAGACAGAATTTTTTTAGACTATCTGATAATAATTGAGAAGGAAATTGACACACATTTTTTATTAATTTATAAAAAGATATTTCATTTTTGTAACAAAGAATGTTTAAAATATATATCAATATGGTTAATTTAGTAATATTTATTATTTTAATAGATTGTAATAAATTGCTTGACAAAAAAACATATATTTTATACAAAAGCACATATTTTGTTATTTTATTTTTTAATATTTTAACGAGGTATTAAATGAAAGCACAAAAATATTTAAGTAAAAGTGTAATTACCAAGCTGAAAGAACTACACATAAAATTTGAAGATCCAAAGAAAACACTTGAAAGACTAGAAGATGCAGTTGAACTTAGTTTGCAATATTATTTGCTTATTTCCATGTCAAGTATTATTGCTACTTTCGGATTAATTCAAGACTCTCCAGCGGTTATAATAGGTGCAATGGTTGTCGCACCTTTTATGGTTCCTCTTTTTGCATTTTCATATGGAGCAAATTGGGCAAAACTGGGACTAATTTGGAAGTCATCAATATCAATATTTAAGGGATCTTTATTAGCGTTTGGAGTATCTTGTTTTATAACTCTTTTTATTTATATTAATTTTGACTATCCTTTTATGGAAATACCTAGTGAGATATTAGTTAGGACAAGACCCAGCCCTTTTGATTTTATCGTTGCCTTTGCTGCAGGGATAGCAGGAGCATATGGTTATATTGATAAAAATGTCAAAGAGTTTGGAGAATATCTTGTAGGTGTAGCTATTGCTGTCGCATTAATGCCGCCACTCTGTACATCTGGAATTGGACTTGGTTTATCATTCATTACAGGGAGACATGAGATAACTATTGGTGCGGGCTTACTTTTTTTATTAAATTTGTTTTGTATATTGCTGGCTGGGATCATTATTTTTTTTATATATCATGTTGTTATGTACTTTGTGGAAAATTAAAAAAGGGAATATAGAAAAATGAAAAAAAAAGAAGAGACAAAACGTTTTATAAGTGCCGTTTTTATATTTTTTTTGATTTTATATTTGAGTTCTTTAAGTTACAAGAAAGTAAATGAGATTTTCTTAACTTATACCGAAAAAATGCAGGCAGAAAAAGATTCTGTATCAATCATAGAAAATCAATTCAATAGATTTGGAATTGATGACTACAAAACAGAGGTGATAAATGATAAAGAACAAGGACGTGTAATAAAAATAAAGATTTATGCTAACAAATTTCCTGACGATTTTTCGCCAGTTGAATTAAAGAGAGAAATCCGTAAAAAATGTCCTGCAATAAGGAACACTGAAAACATTAAAATAGAATTTATACATAAGATGGAAATCAATAACGATAAAGACGTTAGGAAAGTCAAGAAATATCTGAATTTTTACGAAAATCTCAGATAGATACAAAAAAAGCAGATTTCGGGATCAAAGATCATTAGTTTCGACTCCACTCACTTCGCAGTCAAATGAAACAGCATCCCGAAAAAGTGAGACGCACTCCCCCCTAGGACGAAGAGGTGCCATATCGTGTGGTGATACGGGAGTTTTTTCAGCGCATAGAATATCAATCCCGTCATATACGATAATCCGCCGATGAAGAGCCAAAGGATCATTCCATGAGGCACCATCGATAACATCGGCTTTAATGCGATGATTACGAGCCACCCCATCACGATGTAGAACCCGAAGCTCACGATCTCGAACCTGTCCCTGAACACGATCTTAAAAATTATCCCGACTATCGCCAGGCTCCAGATCAGTCCGAACAGCGTCCAGCCCCACGGCCCGCGCATCGAGATTAGGGTCAAGGGCGTATATGTCCCGGCGATCAAGAGGTAGATCGAGGATAGGTCGATGAGCCTGAAGAGCTCTTTTACTTTTGGATTTCTAAAGCCGTGGAAAAGTGTCGAGGAGAGATAGAGGATTATCAGTGTTGAACCGAATATGCAAAAGCTCACGACGCGCCACGCATCGCCGAAGAGGCTTGCAAATACGACGAGGAGCACGAGGCCGGCGACGCT
>CAZDOD010000094.1:0-5254 GCA_964506935.1 uncultured Thermodesulfobacteriota bacterium
CCATGTGTGGGCTCGAGTTTATCGCCAAGACTTTCATTCTAATTTTCCTCTTCTAAATTTTCAGAATTGCAAATGTCCCGATAACAGAAATCTTACGGTCGGGATAAAAAAAGTGAAAAATTTTCGAGATTATATCCAATTGAGTGCTTTTCATCAACATAAAAACCAATTTTTTTAGATTTTTAAAAGTTTTAGAATGTGATATTTCAGAAAATCGAGATTTTATATACAGCAGGGTTTTTGCAACTAAATACTGAAAAATATCCGTATAGCATAACCTATGAAAAATGATACCGTCGCTACTCCGAGGCTGATTCCCGCCATCTCGAAAAATCTCACGGCTAGGGGGATTTCCCTTGTAACCGAGACGTAATAGGTAAACATGAAGATAATGACCACCGCAACGGTCATGGCGAGGCCGAGACACAAGTAGACATTGGAGAAAAGTAGATAGGGGAGGATCAGAAATGTGACCGTAAGGACATACGCTGAACCAGTATAGAGCGATGACTTAAGGGGATTTTTCCCGTTCCCCTCGGTCTTGGTCGAGAGATACTCCGATGCGGCCATCGAAAGTGAAGCGGCGATGCCGGTAATCAGACCGACCATCGCGATCAGGCGGGTGTTCTGGAGTGCGAGGGTAAAACCCGCAAGGGCGCCCGTAAGCTCCACGAGGGCATCGTTTAGACCGAGGACCACCGAACCGACGTATTTCAGCCGCTCTTCATCCAAGAGATCTATAAGTTCATTTTCGTGCGACTCTTCATCTTCCAGGATACTCTCGGTGCCTGGAAGGACTTTTACTATCTGTCCGTATTTCAGTTGGGCCTTTTCTTCCCCCATCTCCATAAGCTTAAGACCGAAGGTGACCCCGAGTATCTTTGAAATGATGAAGTACTTCCATATCATAAACTTGCTCGGCCCTACATCTTCGTGGGAGAGCTCTTTCCATATTTCATAATGCTTGAGCTCATCCTCCGAGATCCGCCTTAAGACCTCTTTGTTGTGCGGATCCTTTATCGATTGTGACAACCTCTGGTAGATAAAGTACTCGGTGATTTCATTCTTTTGAAAATTCAGGATAATCTTCTTCGTCTGCCTGTTTAGTTTTAACATCTAGGCCCTCCTAAGAAAGGTTTCATTTAAGAAACCATCCTTTTTCTGCCAAAACCCGATATGACGTCTTTGTATAATTATAATTTCGATATCCATTCGAGATTATATCTTATAGGTGTCAGCCTTTCAATAAAAATAGAAAATTTCCAATTGGATTTATTATCGAGGGCGCGATGGGATTTGGCCTCGATAAAGATGAAAAACTTCTTTTCGAGACGAATTTTTACTTGTGGATTTTTCTCCTTGTGTATCCTCTTTTAGTTAGGTATCTTACCTTTTTTCGCATTCGGTTTACGGCTCATATTTTAGATTTCTAAAAATCTTTACGACCCCTCGAGCGGCGAGAAAAAAGAGTGAAATAGAAAGTCTAAAGAAACGCCATGTGATCGATGCATGTAGTGGGAAAGTTATTATTGCCTTATTTCGCCTTACACCTCGGAGGATCTTCCGGGCCGCCTTTTCCGGGCCTATTATGAGGTTTATCTTTGAGATTAGTTTTTCCCGATCCAAATTTAAAAGGATCGCGGCATCGTGTATCTCGGTCCTTACATTCCCGGGACAAACTACTCCCACCTTTACACCGAAAGTACGGCCCTCCGCCCGAAGCGAGTTCGAGAGCCCGACCACACCGTGCTTGGTGGCACAATAGGCCGTAATCATTGGTGCGGGAATCAGGCCGGCCAAAGAAGCCGTATTTACTATATGACCGGATCCCTGCCCCACCATCACCTCGTAGGCGAAAATAGTCCCGTAGATCACGCCCATGAGGTTCACATCGACAATCCGGCGCCATTGATCGATCGACATCTCTGTGACCTCGCCCAATATGGCGATTCCGGCGTTGTTGAAGACGTAGTCAATTCGGCCATGCTTCTCCTTTATCTCATCGATGAGCTTTTTTACATCCTTGGCCTTTGTCACGTCGAGATGCCGGCCCTGTGCGCGCCCCCCTCCACCCTTGATCTTTGATGCGGTCTTTTCCGCACCGTCAAGGTTGATGTCCGCACAAATCACCATCACTCCCCTCCTCCCCAGCTCAGCTGACAGAGCCCTTCCGATCCCTGATGCGGCCCCGGTTACTATTGCGATCTTGTCTTTGAATTTTTCCATGACTATCGTCTTTACATAATACTAAATATAAAAAATTGCCCGATCATGTTAAAAAAACCAAACAACCATGACCATATTTACCAAACTTTTTAGATTTTTTTCCGGTCAGACAAAACAATCCCACAAGAAAGACCTTTATATTTCGGCCTTTACTAAAATTCAAAGATTATACGCCACAGATTCCCCACCCCCCAAATTGCACATCAAAGGACTATTAATCTATTCCATCTCCGGTATAGGGATCATGCCGACGGCGTCCTCAGAGAGGCTCCCCATATATAGCATCCCATTGTGCTCAACAACGTTAGTTATCTGGCCGAAGGATCCCGACGGGTCCTGGAGGTTCTGGACGACGTTCCCTTCGCCGTCAAGTCCCAGTATAAACCCATAGTCTACGGCGGCGGGCGTGACGCATTCGGGGAGGCGCCTCAAGACTTTTCTTAAGCCCGGCCTCGGAAAGAGTACCTTGTCCGCCAGCTCGTTTCTCGGTGATACGATAGTCACCCAGAATACGCCGTTTTCGCCGGCAAAGAGGCCATCGGGGAAACCCGGCAGGTTGTCGATCAAGACCTCCGACTCGCCCTCTTTGGGCCCGCTCATCCAGTAGCGGGACACCCTGTACATCGAAGTCTCCACAAACAGGAGAAAGGAAGAATCCCGGCTCACGGCGACGCCGTTGGGGAAGTAGAGGTCACCGAGGATAAGCCTCGTCTCACCGCTTTCGGGGTCGTATGAGAGGAGGCGGCCGTTCGGACGGTGCTCGAGGATGTCATCCATGAAATGGTCATCGGTAAACTTATATGATACGTCGGTGAAGTAGATAGTCCCATCCGGGGCGACGTCGATGCCGTCGACGCATTTGAACGGGACTCCCCCCTCCTCCGTCGAGAGGACGGAAATCTCTCCCGCGGGGGAGACCGAAATGAGCCCCTTCTTGCCGTTACAGACCAGGAGATTTCCAGAACGGTCAAAATCGAGCCCGAAGGGCCATCCACCGACATCGACGAAAACCTCAGGCCCGCTCCCGTCAGGCTCAAACCTCACGATGCGGCCGTCTTTCAACCCGGCGTATATTTGGCCTTTGTCGTTTACGGCGACGCCCTCCATAGCAGAACCCATGTTCGTCTCGAGGCGCTCAATCCCGGAAAGATAGTCATTGACCTCATAGACGCCCGTAAGCTCTGGCGCCTCAGGCGGCGAGAAGGCCGCGGGATCGATCGGAACCGGCCACAGCAAAAGATAGAGTATCAACAGTCCCAAGATCACCAAAAGAGAGACTAAAAAAGTACGACCCTTCATAACATTCCTCCTATATATTTTAAAGAAATTCCACAAAGATTACTAATTGATGAAAGATATCATTCTATCGGTATAAATCCGCCGCCCGGCCTAGAGTACACCCCCCAAAAATATCAGGACTGCTGCGGTTAGAAATATCGGCGGACAGAGCTTGTAAACTATAAACGACGCCCTCGCTCCGGTAAAAAGGCTAACGACCGCCATAACGACAAGCATAATCGATGACGCAAAAAAAACGATCTTTGAGACGGCGTTCTCGGGGCCTGCCAGGATCGTAATGAGAAATACGATGCTTCCCAAAAAGCAGAGCGTCAGCCCCTCCATGATCCACTCCATCGTAATAACCCGCCTGTTGTCTTTAGAAATTTGCCCGAAGCCGTCGACCACACTTTTTGTCGCAAATATATGTGCCAGTCCCCAAATCGCAATAATAATCGAGCCGACATACAGCAATATATTATTTACCATCTTGATTTCCTCTCTTTTGTCGTTAAATAAAATCCCCCCTATTTCCTATTGAATATCTTAGAGCGGCTGAAAAATGGACTATTATCCCATTGTGCCAGATAATTAACAATAACGATAGATTAATTAGAGGAGCTAAGCATCTTTATCACTTTTAGCATCAGTTTAAACGGTTTCGACCTCGATTTTGATTCCGCTTGATCGATAGTCCCTGCCATGTAGAGATCCAAATCCTCGCAATAATAAAGGAATGAACCAGTAGAACCTGAATGACCCCATAGAGGCGGTACCTTCATCATCGTATTTATAAATGATGGCAGCTTGAAGCGCATCGTCCCGTACCCATATTGAAGCGGAAATTGCAGATCGTGCCAGTCGTGCATCGATTCCAGCGTGTTTTTACTGACAATTCGCCCTTCATTTAGGGCCTTAAGAAAAATGATACAATCTTCAGCCGTAGACACAATGCCTCCATCGGCCCAGTAGGCCTCATTTGAACGGGTATTTGTAATAATCATATCTTTATAAAAGACGTCCGCCGGAGTGGAAGACGGGTCGAGCTGAGGTTCGGAACGGCCTGTTAACCAAGTGTGCTTGAGACCCAGTGGACGAAAGAAAAAATCCTCGAAGACGACCTGAAGGGGTCTTCCGGTTACGCTCTCGATGATCTTTCCCAACAGTTGGAAATTTGTATCCGAATAGGATGTATCCGTACCCGGCGGGAAATTGGGCTCCAACTCACGTGCCCTTTCGATAGTCTCATCTACCGTCCATGATCGCTCCGGTTCTTCCAGAAACAATTCAAAAAGGCTTTTCCCCCCTTTCGGTTTTTCGGTATAGTAATCCGCTATGCCCGAAGTATGCGACAATAACTCTTTTATGGTAATTTCGTGGGAATAATCCTTCCCCTTATACACATGGATGCCACAAATAAGCTCTTCTGGAAGGTATTTAGAGATTGGATCATCTAAAGAGAGTGCCCCCTCCTCATACAATTTCATAACTGCCGTGGCGGTAAATAGCTTGGTAACACTGGCAATATAAATGGGGGTATCTATATTCATGGGCACCTGACCGTCTTGGTTTGCGATTCTGGCCGCGCCCGACCAAAAGAAAGAGCCATCACCCTTCATCACAGAAAGGACACAATTTCTGATCGATTTATCCTTCTCTACTAAATCAGAGACCAAATATTGCATTTTCTGATCCAAATCGTTAGAAGATGGGATCGAAGATCTTGATCGCGTTATGAAAAATCCCACTG
>CAZDOD010000094.1:5264-10887 GCA_964506935.1 uncultured Thermodesulfobacteriota bacterium
AAGAAACAGCACAATAATTATCAGTACTGCGAATGCTATTATTACACGTTTCATCATTAATATACCCCCGTCGTTATTTAGATAATTATCCCACCAAAAAGACCCGGGTCAATAATGACTTTAATGATTTATGTGATGGACTAAACGAAAAACCCCAAGGCCGAGGCGCCCACCAAACCCATTCCCCATTTCGATCAGACCGGGATCAATTCCTCAACGGAAAAGGGCCTCCCGTGGGCGGGGTAGATTACCTTCGCCCCGGCCTCCCTCAATATCTCCCAGCTACTGTAGACCTCGTCGATATCTTGGATATATATCGGCCTGTGCCTGCACCCGCAGATTTCCATAAGATCCATCGCCGCATCCCCGACGAAGGCGCTCCCGTCCGAAAGGAGGACCGAGATGGAGTCATCAGTATGCCCTGGCGTGTAGAGTATCTTTCCGTCGATTCCGATTTCTTTTAAGATCGAGGAATCGTCGCCCGAGATGATGAAATCGTCCTCCCTCGGTATAACCGGTGGAAACACGAACTCGTGGAAGACCGAGAAAGCCCCCAAGATAACCTTCACGCATCCGTTTAACGGTACTGACACATCCTCGGATTTTCCCCTTTCGAGATAGGGGAGGGCGTTTTCGTGTACTATCATTCTCGCCCCCGTATTTTTGATGAATTGTGTCGCAAAACCCGAGTGGTCGTCATGATGATGGGTCAAAAGGAGATATTTTATGTCAGAGAGTTTCACCCCTATTTCGTCAAGCCCCCCGAGATATTTATCATAGTCATCGGGATAGCTCACGTCGATCTGCAGGTATCCACCATCGCAAGGGAGGAGAAAACAGTTTGTGAAGGTGACCTTTACGTATTTCACATCACCGAAATCGAGTCCACCCTTTTCAGCACAGGAAAAGGCATGGGCGTCGGGACTCAAAAGACCTACGGCGCCGGACGACACCGCCGTCGATATCCCGAAGAGGGCAGAATATTCTATGAACTCCCTTCGGGTCATCTCCCGCCTTTTAAGACGAGTCTCCCGTTCTAACTTCATGCTACGCCCCTCAGTATCCATAGCATCCTCCATTCCACACGATCTGTGCATCCGATCTCACCGCATCTCTATTGCGCCTGTTTTCTGGAGATCGAACATTATTCTCTCTTATAGCTATATTTATCTCTTCTATGCAGGACAAAAGGTCATCACTTCGCCTTTTTCGATATCAGCCTCTTTATCTCGTCAAACCTCTCCTCTGTCAGCTCGTATTTGCTGAAAGGTATGAGACTAATTATCAGCATGAGGGACGTGAATAGGGAAAACACTATACGCACGCTGATAGCTACGGTCTCCGGCTGGATTTCCGAACCCTTCACAAAACCCGCAAGCGAGAGGGAAAACCCGACGATTGCCGGACCGACGGAATATGCCGTCTTCTGTCCTGACGCCCAGACACCACAGAAGATCCCCTCCCTCCTCATCCCCGACTGCATCTCGTCATATTCGATGGTGTCGGGGAGCATCGAGAATGGGAATAGCTGAAAGCTCGAAAAGCCTATTCCGAGAAAAAAGATCTGTATATAAAACAATGTCAGATTTGAGGGACTTGAGAAGAACAGAGTTATCAGCATCACCGAAAGTAATCCCAGACCATACCTATAGGCTTTGATCTTTCCGAATTTCTTGCCTATCTTAACCCATACTGGGATAAACAGAATCGCCGTAACGAAGAGGACGGGAAATATCTTCCCCATGTCGGTCTCCGGCAGGTTCAAGACATACTTCACATAGTATATCAGTCCCGCCATCAGGACACCAATCCCCACAGACTGTAAAAGATACATTGACATAAGCATCAAGAATGGGAAATTTTTGACCGCAACCCTTACCTGCTCCTTAAAGGTCGGCATCTTGTCTTTCGGGGGGAGCGTCCTTGCCCTTTTCGTCCCCCAAAAACATATCAGACAGAAAAGTGTTATCATCGAACCCAAGACGATCCCCATGAAGCGAAATCCGGCCTCTTTGCCGCCGCCCATCTTCACAAGCTCCATCACAAGACCCCCGGCCAAAAGGACACCGACGGAAGAGCCTATCATACGAAACGAGGTGATTGACATCCTCTCATTATAGTCATCGGACATCTCGGCGACCATGCTGGAGTAGGGGACGTTAAAGACGGTAAAGATCGTACAGGCAAGGGCGAAAAATAAGCCCACATGGACCGCTTTCAGAAGCTCGGAATCGTAATGTGGAGCCAGAAACAGGATAAAAAATACCAATCCAAAAGGTACCGACGAATAAAGGAGATACGGACGCCTTCGTCCCATGCGGGATCTTGTGACGTCCGATATCCCTCCCATTATGGGATCTGAGATGACGTCCCACAATTTCGGAAATATGAGGACGACTCCGGCCAGTGCAGGCTCCACCCCCACTACATTTGTGAGGAAAAAGAGCAGAAACATGCCTGACGTGACTATAAAAATATTAGACCCCACATCACCAACCCCGTACCAGAATTTCAATCCAAAGGGTAGACTTTTCCCATTTGCCTTTACAGCCCCTCTCTTTGAATTATCATCCATATTTTTCTCCCCCCTATAAAAAATTCCAAAAATTTCCAAAAAGCCGGCCTCTCAAAGATATCACGCGCAACCGCCGAAAGAAACCGCTTTCATCTTTTCCCTCTAAAAATATTTGGGACAGACGACGGCCTTACCCGTTAGAGGCAACATAATAGTATAGATTTCAGATCAAATCAACATTTGAAGGAAAGATTTTTTTGGATTTTAGGAGGGCCGCTTAAAATAAGCTTGAATCGTATACACAAATCAATATAATTATGTTTTATAGACTGTAAGAGACAACAGAATTAATCTAATGCAAAAAGTAATTACTAAGGAGGATTCTCATGTCAGTTCTCTTTGAAAAGACAAAAATCTCAGGGATGGAATTACAAAACAGGTTCGTCCGTTCAGCCACCCATGAAGCGATGGCCGACAAAAACGGGTCCCCCACCGAGGCCCACTCGAAGCTCTATGAGCGACTCGCCAAGGGTGGAGTCGGCCTTATCATCACTGGAATGGCGTATGTTGCAAAGGACGGAAAAATAAACAATATGAACGGGATCGACAGCGACAAACATATTCCTGAATATCGAAAGCTCACAGATCTGGTTCACAAAAACGGCTCCAAGATCGCCATGCAGATAAATCACACGGGGAGACAGACCACAAGAAAGGCGATTGGCACACAACCGATGGCGCCTTCCGCGGTAAAAGACAAGGCCAACTTTACAACACCGAGGGAGATGACCGAAGGAGATATCGAGAGGGTCATCGAGGCGTTCGCGGCGGCGGCGAAAAGGGTGAAAGACAGCGGCTTTGACGCCGTCCAGCTCCACGGCGCCCACGGGTATCTCATCAACCAGTTCCTAAATCCACACACGAACAGGAGAAAGGATAGGTGGGGGGGTTCGATCGAGAATCGGATGCTCTTTTTGACCGAGATCTACAGGCGCTCCCGAAGTCTTGTGGGCAAAGACTACCCGATCCTCATCAAGATGAGCGCATACGACAAGATGAAGAGGGGGATGAAAATCGAGGAGGGGATCATCATGGCAAAGATGATGGCCGAAATGGGATTTGACGGCATCGAGGTAAGCTGCGGAATCGCAGAGGACGGGATGTCGTCGCTTCGGGGTGAGCTCCCGATCGACCTCCTCCTTGATGACCTCGGGATGCTGAAAAAAAATCCCGTCATGCGTTTCGTCATGCGACACTTCGGAAAGAGGATCATGGGGACATTGCCCGTCACCGAGGCCTACAACAGAAAGGCGGCAAGGTTGATAAAGAAAGAGGTCAGAGTCCCCATATTCGTAGTCGGCGGGATAACCGAGCCCGAGGTCATGGAAGAGATCATCGAGACGGGCGACGCCGATTACATCTCGCTTTGCCGTTCGCTGATAAACAACCCTAATTTCCTAAAAAAGATTAAAGAAGGGAGCAAAAAAGCCTCCCAGTGCATCCACTGCAATTACTGCCTCTTCTACGGAACTCTCGCGCCCCTTCGCTGTTACAACGGGAGGAGGATAAAGAAATAGGGGGGGATTCTATGCACCGCTTAGGGTGCTTGTGATAATAGTGTAGGGGGCGCGTCGTGACTGCGCCCCTTATTTTATCTTGTAGAAACAGTCTACTATTCGACCAGCGCCACCGCCCTGATCCATCCCGCAGAGGCGCCCTTGATCTTTATTGGAAAGCAGAAAAACTTAAAGCCGAATGGCGGGACCTTGTCGAGGTTTGTGAGCTTCTCTATCTGGAAGTATCCCTTTTCTATCCCGGCGAAATGCGCCTCCCAGATGATCGAGGGGTCTTTTGTCTCGGCGAACTCCTGGGCGATGAACGGGAGGGGCCTGTCCCAGCTCCATGCATCCGTCCCCACGACGTTCACCCCCATATTCAGGATGTGGAGTGTCGACTCCCTCCCCATCCCACACCCCTTCATCAGATACTCGGGCTTCCCCCAGTACGCATCCGCCCCGGTCATGATCAGGACGGCGTCATTTTTCTTTACCCTGTATCCGATCCTTTTCAGCTCGTCGTCGACGTCTTTCGGTGTGATCTTATATCCGTCCTCGAACTTTTTGAAATCGAGGACGACCCCATCAGAGATACAATATTCGAGCGGCATCTGATCTATCGTCAGAGCGGGCTTTCCCCTGTCCTGCTTGGGGTGGTAGTGCCACGGGGCGTCTATGTGGGTCCCGGCGTGGGTGCTGACTTCCAATAGCTCCACCGCCCACCCAAGCCCCTCCGGCAGATCCTTTTCCGGGACTATTCCGGGAAAAAACGGGATCATGGTCTCGGCCCCTTCTTTGTGGCCGACATATCTTATCTTCGGGATCATCAAAGGAGGGTCCGAGGGGAGCCCGTCCTCTATCGCTATCGAGAGGTCTATGAACTTTTCTGCCATTGGATACCTCCTCTATCGAAAAAGAATATTATCTTAAAATATCTAAGAAGCTTCTAGCCTCTTCCTATCACGTCACAAATCCGCTCGCCGGCCTCTTTTAACCTGTGATCCTTTTCGCAAAGGGTAAGCCTCACATACCCCTCGCCGCTTTTTCCCAGACCCGATCCGGGGGTGACGACGATATGAGCCTTTTCAAGGAGTAGGGTCGTGAACGACTCCGAGGTCTCGCCCTCCGGCACCCTCACCCAGAAGTAAAAGGTCGCCTTTGGAATCTCAAAGGTTAGCTCCGCCTCGGCGAGGGCGTCACTTAATATGTCCCTCCTCTTTTTGTAGACCTCCCTTATCGGGGGGCAGAGCTCGTCTGCGTTTTCGAGGGCGAATGCCGCCGCAAGCTGTATCGGCTGAAAGACCCCGGAATCCATGTTCGACTTAGCCTTCCCAAGCCCGCCGACGATATCACTGTTCCCGACGGCCGCACCTATCCTCCAGCCGGTCATGTTGAATGTTTTTGACAGGCTGTGTATCTCCATGCCCACGTCCTTCGCCCCGGGGCACTCGAGAAAGCTCATCGGTCTTGTGTCATCGAAGTATAGTTCGGTGTATGCGGCGTCGTGGATAACGATGATATTATTTTTTTCGGCAAAATCGACGACTTCTTT
>CAZDOD010000095.1:0-10845 GCA_964506935.1 uncultured Thermodesulfobacteriota bacterium
TCCTCTGTGGGAAGTTTCCTCCTTTTCAAGTAAATAAACTCCGTACGGTATAGACCTATCCCTTCGGCTCCATGCTCTTTGACTGATTCTATCTCGTGTGGCATTTCTATATTAGCCATAAGGATGATCTGATATCCGTCGGTGGTTACGGAGGGGAGTTCCTTCAGTCTTAAAAGCTCCCTCTCCTTCTCCTGATATTTTTCAAACTTCTCTTCGTATTCTTTGATGATTTCGGAGGTTGGATTTATTATTACTTCACCGGTATTCCCATCGACTATGATACAGTCACCGCTCTTTGCTATCCGACTTACCTTCTCCAATCCCAAAACGGCGGGTATCTCCAAAGACCTCGCCATAATCGCCGTATGAGAAGTCTTACCCCCGATATCGGTAACGAATCCCTTAATGACGTTTCTATCTATCTGGGCGGTATCAGCGGGTGATAGGTCGTGGGCTACAACGATGACGTCTTCTGTGATCCCCGAAAGACTCTCCTCATCCTTCCCCACAAGGTTTCTCATTACCCTCTCCACAACATAATCCACGTCACTCACCCTTTCGGAGAGGTATTCATTATCGAGAGATTCAAAGAAACGGATCAGCTTCTCATGAACCATTTTGAGTGCCCATTCCGCATTTACCTTCTCATCATTTATGGTCTTTATCGTATCGTCGTTTAACATCCTGTCTTTTAAAATGAGGATGTGGGCATCCATTATATGTTTGAATTCCCTAAAACGCTCTTCAGGTATCTTGTCCTTGACGTCAGAGAGCTGTTTTTTGGAAACAAGGATTGCATCCTTAAACCTTTCCACCTCGGCGTCGACATTTTCCTCACGGATAAACTTTGGTGTGAAGCGTACCTTTTTCCTGTCTATGAGGTAGGTCTTTCCGATCACTATTCCTGACGAAACGCCTATGCCAGATAGTTTGAGCAATTTAGTTTCTTCCATGTTAATCTTCTCCGAACTTGTTGGAAATTAGTTTCCCCAATTCCCTCACGGCTTTCTCTGCATCAGGTCCATTTGCCACGATCTTTATAAGGCTCCCACAAGCAGCTCCCAGCGTAAGTATGGACATGATGCTTTTTCCGCTCACTTCCACGCCGTCCTTTATGATGGTTATATCAGATTCGAAATTTCCGGCAGCATTTACCAATAGTGCCGCGGCACGTGCGTGAAGACCAAGTTTGTTTAATATCTCGAACTCATCCGAGAATGACTTGCCATCAATTACTTCCTTTTCTTTTTCGACCTCACTCATCTCTATATTCCAAAAAAACTACCCGAATAATAAAAACCCCAATATTATCAATATCGATATTGTATATACCTGGAGTATCAAAGGCACTCTCTTGTGTATAAGATAGGCCATCAATAATACGGGCACGATTAAAAGCACCCTCAACTCCCCAATTTTACCAAAAATTAAATCCGGCGTAAAAAAATAAGCAAGCCCTGATACCATGATTCCAAGGAGAATAAAGAAAAAACCCTTTAATCCCTTTGATGTGACCGGAAGCCTCAGGCCATAGATGAAAGATATTACACCCGCCTTTCTCTTCAATCCCTCCTTAAAGCCCTTTACCCTCATCCAGATGTGGAAGGAGTTATAAAGCAGGATAAATATAATCGGTGAGAAAATGCTTCCGAGAAAAGCGGCTGTTATGGCGGTAATCGAAAAAAGCGGCTTTAGTGTTGACCAGAAGAAGGCATCGCCTATAGCTGCAAATGGCCCTGAGAGCACTATTTTCATCTCGCGAATTTTCTCATTATCCCTTCCCTCGCCTTCGAGCTCCATCTGGGCGACCGCACCCAATATCGTCGATGCCATATAGGGATGGGTGTTAAAAAGCTCAAGATGGCGCGAGAGCGACCGTTTTTTTTCTTTCTTATCACTTGCTACCTCATCTATGACAGGGGAGATCGCATAGCAGAAGCCGATGTTCTGCATCCCCTTAAAGTTCCATGAGCCCTGAATGAAAAAACTCCTGATGAGTACTTTTAAGTGTGTCAAATTCAAAAATAGACTCCAATAACGATGAAGAAAACGACATAGGATACCACATATGCAGCTCCGAATTTTATAATACCTTCCCTCGAAGAAAGGAGCGCGGCAGCACCGAAAAATGGTAACAAGATATAAATGAGACTCAGTGCTTTTACCAACTTATATGTCAATAGTGGATAAAACAACAATGATAATGACGAATTATAAATGACTCCGAAAAGTGAGACAAATACAAACCATAAAAAAAACGAGACGAGGCCTAGAATATTTTGCTTCTCCACCACCCTAACTTCACCTAGATCCGCCGCGGCTTTTGCCTTCCTTTGTAATTTTGAGTTCGACCTCCTGACATGTATATCAACCATCCTTCCAATCCAAGACAGTGGAATTGCGATTAAAACACCCAAGGCAATAATCGCGTTTTCTGAAATCCACTCAGGGACACCAAATATTTGCTCCGAAATTATCACACCGGCCGGGACGGCAACCGCGACGAGAGTATCATCGGGTGGTATTGATGTACCAAGGGGTTGTATCCCGAGCCACAAGATCTCCAAGATCATTCCGGACTTTAGACCAATAGTGAAATCACCCAAGGCCGCACCGATGATTGATGCGACCACTATCGGCCTCGATATTAGAAACTGAAAAGCACATGTCCTGTCCATATGCAGGATCCCGCCCAAAATCCCCGCCAAGACCAGATCACCTATGACGCTTGTTACTGTCATTACACTCTTTTTGTTTCCTTTATTTTGCACCTATTTTCGACAGCATCTACGAGCCTTGAGAAATCGACCTTTTTCTCGATCGGTACCGAGCGGGAGTCTATTGACACACCCTTTTTTGTGAGCTCGATAATGCAATTGGAATCATTTTTATCGAGGCAGAGATTGGAACTCACCTGTACCTTGCCCTCGCAGAAATGTATATTGCCGAGATTTAGGGTATTGAAAGAAAATCCCATATCGAATGCCCTTTTTGCAACATGCAGATTTGAAAAAAGTACTATCGTCCTCTTTTCATCATAACCGCCATTCTTGAACCAATCTACGGCTTCATCGGTCGTATCAAATTCTACAGCGATATTGCTAGGGACGGCCATTTCCATAACCGAGCGCCTTAAAAGATCTTTTGCCACGTCATCATCCACGATAAGTAGTGCATCGGCCCTTGTATGGGGTATCCATGCCTCCAAAATTTGCCCGTGGATTAGGCGACTGTCCACCCTGACAAGAACCACACCCATCATTACTCCTTCTTCTTTAAAAATTCAGTGGCAACATTTATATTATTTCTACCGTATTCCTTCGCATCCGATGCCAGGTCGTTAAGCTTTTTCCCCTCCCTATCGGTGGTTATCTTGATCAGCATTGGGAGGTTGACTCCCGATACAACCTCCACACCCTCACCAAGAAAGGTCAGGGCGAGGTTCGATGGAGTCCCCCCGAACATATCGGTCAAGATAATAACGCCGTCTCCGGAGTTCACTTCGCTTATCGCCTTTTTGATCTCTTCCCTCAAAGACTCTCCCTCGCTTTTGGGATCCAAAGAGAGAGCCACAGACTGCTCTATCTTGCCAACAATAAGCTCGGCAGTCCTTCTGATCTCTTCGGCCAACTTCAAGTGTGAAACGATAACTATCCCTACCATCTTAACCACCAAAAAATTATGATCTATTTAAGTCCCGATGAGTTACCTTTATAACATAGCTTTTATCATTTTTCAGCCTCTTTGCCAACTCCTCGGCTATGACAACAGAACGGTGTACACCACCTGTACAACCAATCGCTACATTGAAGTAAGTCTTTCCTTCTTTAATATAATTTGGGAGAAGAAATTTCAAAAGTCCCTCGAACTTCATAAGAAAATCTTTTGTATCCTTGATCTTAAGGATGTAATCGATAATTTTTTTTTCGAGGCCCGAAAGTGCCTTGAGATCCTCCTTGAAGAAAGGATTTGGAAGAAACCTGACGTCTATCACGATATCAGCATCAATAGGTGTGCCATAACGATAGCCGAAGGACATAAAAGTAAGGTTCAGTCCTTTTTTGGGGACTTCCCCACTGAAGTATTCGAATATCCTGTTTCTCAATTCATGGGGATTGTATTCGGATGTATCTATCACCATGTGTGATATGCTCCTCAGCTCCTCCAAAGCCTTTCGCTCCATTTCTATACCGGCCTTGGGGTCATCTTCCGCTATAGGATGGCGTCTTCGGGTCTCCTTATATCTTCTTATGAGGACATCGTCCCGTGCATCGAGAAATATGATCTGATAATCTTGACCTATCTCCTTCAAATTACTAAATACACCCGAAAACTCCGAGAACATATTCCGCTCCCTCACATCCATAACCACCGCGACCTTCTCGATGCCTGACCCGGATTTGCCTATTAGCTCAACAAGATCGGGTAGTAGAGCCACCGGCAGGTTATCAATACAGAAAAAACCTATATCCTCAAGGGCATTTGCAGCAGTGCTTTTGCCCGATCCCGAAAGCCCTGTAATAATCAGGAGCCTTATATCTTTTTTTTTGACCACTATTTTAATAAAGAGGTTTTTAAGGAAATTTATATAAAAATCCTAGCCAAAAGAAATATACCCTGGTACCATCACCAGGGTGGAAAGATTTATCATTATTGTTAGACAAAAAAATAAGGTCGAATTCACTCTTCAGAATTTATTATCTTCCTCCTTGATGATCTTGAAGACTTCATCCGTGGTCTTTGCATCGATAAGGTTTTCTCTGAACTTCTTGTCCTTAAGTAGCCTAGAGATTCGTGCCAGTGCCTTCAAATGCATTCCCGCCGTGTTCTCAGGAGCCATCAGCAGAAAGAAGATGTGGGTGGGTTTGCCGTCAATCGATTCAAAATTTACACCCTTTCCCGATTTACCAAAGGAGGCGACTAATTTCTTGAGCCCTTTTAGCTTGCCGTGTGGGATTGCTATGCCGTCTCCGATGCCGGTACTCCCCAACTTCTCACGCTCTTCTAAGACATGGACCAGATGATCAACATCCAGCCCCTCCTTTTGGGCAACCATCTTGGCTAACTCGCCTAATACCTCCCCCTTACTCTTTGATTTGAGGTTGGCATTTATTAAATCTTTATCGATGATATCTAAGAGCTTCATCTAATACTCCAAAGAATCAGTCTTTGAAAATAATGTGGACTAAAATAGGTTTCTTTAAGCTTCATTAGGCATACCTAATGATTTATTCACTTTCTAAACGATTTTAACTTCAGAACTTCTATCGATCTTTCCTTTCACTCCAAAAATGCAATTTATCTAGATACTTTTTCTCATAGAAGAAGACAGGATACACATCATCTCACGATACTTGGCTACTGTCCTTCTGGCCATGAGGGTGCCTTCATATTTGAGGATGGTGGTTATCTTTTGGTCACTTACAGGTCTCTTGGGATTTTCGTTTGAGATAATCTCCTTAATCCTCTCCTTTACACTCTCGACCGATCTATCGTCTCCCGCTTCTGAATTCACCTTTCCGGTGAAAAAATATTTCAACTCAAAGACGCCCCTCGGTGTGTAAATATACTTGCCGTTCGTCACCCTGCTCACTGTCGACTCGTGGACTCCCACGTCATCTGCAATTTCCTTTAATATCAGGGGCTTTAGGTGCATTATACCCTTATCCAGGAATTCGCTCTGATGATCAATGATGCTCTTTGCAACATTGTATATGGTTTTCTGTCTCTGGTGTATGCTCTTGATCAACCATGTTGCGGACTTTATCCTGTCTTTGATGAAATCTTTTGTCCCCTTTGGAACATCCTGACCGCCTCTCAATACCTTCCTGTAAAAACTATTGATCCTGAGTCTTGGAAGACCGTTGTCATTTAATGTGATTATATATTCGTCGTTGACTTTATAGACATAGATATCAGGTGTTATATATTGTGGATTCTCGATGTTATATGCCCTACCCGGCTTTGGATCTAGGCTTGTAATGATCTCTACGGCATCTGTTACCTTTTTTTCCGAAACTCCCAATTTCCTTGCAATATAGCTGTAGTTTTTATTCTGAAGTTTCGGGAGATAATTTTTGATTATTTCCATAACCGTGGGAGACGAAACATTATAAGAGGACGCCTGTATCATTAGACATTCTGAGAGGTCACGGGCGGCCACGCCGACCGGATCCAGAAGCTGAATCTTCTTTAAGACTCTTAAGACTTCTTGATCGTCCTTCTCGATTGACTGTGAAATCTCTTCAACAGATACCATCAAATACCCGTCATCATTAAGGTTTCCGGCTATGGCTGCGCATACTTCCATCTCCTCGTCGGTCGCGTCACTCATCTTGAACTGCCAGGTAATATGGTCCAAGAGGGAGGTTTTTTCCACGCTGATATTTTCGATGAAGCTTTGCTTATCGTATTCACCGGAAAATCCCCCTCCGGTCGGGTATGTGTTGTAATAGCTGCCCCATCCATCTTCAGCAATAATTGCATCGAGTATTGCATCCTGATTTTTTTCAGCCTCGGATTGTTCGATGGTCTCCTCCAAAACAGGATTCTCTGTAAGCTCCTGGTTGATATGCTCCAAAAGCTCCATCCTCGTAAGCTGAAGAAGCTTTATCGCCTGCTGCAGTTGAGGCGTCAATACTAGCTTCTGTGATAGTCTGAGCTCTTGTTTAAGTTCAAGCGCCATATATAAAAATCATAGTAGAATATTAAAGACCTAATTTTTAATTAAATCACTTTGCAGCTTTCATGTCAATAGGTAATTGGGAGTTATTAGCAATTATCTTGCCAACCTCGTCGGTGTATTTATTATCTTCTCCATAGATAATTAAGGGCGAAATCACCTTCATTCCGGCCCCTCCCCCTAAGACCGCCTCCACAATGACCATATCTGCGTTACGATCTCTTTTCGTATGGACAAATCTCATCCTCTTCGGCTCAAAGCCATTATCCTTGAGCATGAATATGAGGTCTGAAGACCTCTCGGCCGAATATATCATAAATAGCTTCCCCTTCGACCTCAAGACGAAATGTGCGGCATCGATTACATCCAAAGCCCCGCCCATTATTTCATGGCGTGCAACACTCCTCTTTTCCTCCTTATTTAATCTCCCCGCACCTAACGGACGATACGGGGGATTCGATACCGCAATGTCAAATGAGGTCCTATCGAAATATTCGGCCGGCGTCCTAAAATCGCCCAGGATATCTTCCATTCTTTCCGAAAGCCCGTTCTCCTTTATGTTTTTTATGGCGAGGTCGTGGAGTTCCTTTTGAATCTCAACACCAACTACCTTAACATCCTTATACCTCAAAGACAGGATAAGCCCGATTATACCTACACCGGAGCCGAGGTCTACTATCCTCTTCTCATTTATTATATTTAAAAAGGAAGATAAAAGAAATGGCTCGAGAGAAAAACGATATCCCGAACTCGGCTGGTGCACTTTGAGTTTGTGGATAAAGGAATTATCGTCTGTTACGACTGAAGTCATTACACAAGCTTGTAAAAGAGTAGTCCCGACGGCACCTTCGGATAAAAATATGTGCTTTTGTGCGGCATCCTCTCTCCGGCGATTGACACCTCGGTTAACTCATCTACGCTGGTGGTGTTGATAAGGAAGGCAAAAGAATCGGCCTCGCGAACGATATCGAATGCATTACGGGCATCGGTCGTATATCTGATCTCAGGGTCTTTAATTCCCATGACACTTTCTATGATCACATTTTGTAGTATCGAGACATCAAGCTTCTTTACCTCTTCGGGCATATCTTTTGGGAAAAATTCTAAAACGGAATTAAAATCCGAGAGTGTTACTAAATAAAACTTTTGGCCTCCGGGATAACATACGAAATTTTTTTTCCCTTCTGTCTCAAGGATTGAAATAACAGAAGATACTCCATCATTATCGGCTCGAAATTCTTTTATCTTAAAATATCGTCCGAGCTTTTCTTTGAAAGCCGCTTCGTCGAAGCCGGAAGGAATCTTTACTATTCGGTGGCTAGGGAGGGTGAATACTCCCTCATCATCCATAGGGACAAAGTAGATCATCACATAATGATGGGCGTCTGTCGTTACGCCTTTTTCCTCCATCTCATCTCTAAACGCCATGATTGTTTCATATCGATGGTGGCCATCGGCAATAAACACCTTTTTGTCTTCCATAATTTTTTCAATCTTTTTATGAAGCGACTTATCCGAAGACGAGGTAAAGGTGTGCTCGATACCAGAATTATCAGTGAATCTGGTAAGTGTTGGTGCATCCATGATGTTTTTTAATAATCCTTTCGTTTCACCCTTCGTGTCTTTATAGATGGATAAGATTATGCTCAATTGGAAACCCGTGCTCTTGGTGAGTTTTAGGCGATCAAACTTCGGATTCGCATATGTCCTCTCGTGTGCATATATATTTCCGCTGTTTAGATCCTCAAGCCTCATAAGGGCGACAAAACCGCTTCTCTTTAGAAGTTTTCCTGATGGAGTGGGAAAGGTCTGGGAATACCCGTAGATCGACTCATTCTCATCGGTGACGATGGTTCCTTCATCAAGCCAGAGCGACAGGAAATCTTTGGCCCTTGTGTATCTATTGTCTTTTTCATTGTCACCCAAAAGATCTTTTCCGAGTATCAGACGGATAACATTTTTCGGGCTCTGGTCGTAGTAGTATTCCTGGTCCTTTTCGGAAATTACGTCGTATGGCGGAGCTATGATGTTGTATCCGTTCTTCAGGAGTCTGTCTGTGTAGCGAAATCCTCGAAATGGCTTGATTATCGTCAAAAGTCTATCCTCACAATGATGGTTATCTCTATTTCTAAAAAATCATTTTGAAAAGAGCATATAGAACATTCGCAAATTTATCAATGAAAAAGGGGTGAGCCTTAAAGTATCGAAATTTTCTTAAATAAATATTCCCCCTTGTTTTTAAATCAAAAAAACTTTTCTAAAAAAATGCTTTTTGTGACGGTCGTCATGAAATTTTAACTATTAAACAGTCACAATATTATAGAAAATGGTGGATCAATTACTATAACGTAACAATCTTAGGAGTTTGAGCTATGGTTTCTACATGGTATTTTTTAGTCATAGGAACGATACTTTTTGTCTACGGTGTTATATTTGTCGGCATATTGGTATCGTGGGTGAAAAACAAATAGGCTTTTTTGCTTTTGTCTTCGCCTTTAAAATATCCCGTATAGCATATTGCCTTTCGGGCTTTAGATCTAATCTCCTTTTATATCTCTTGCAGACATAAAGCCCGAAATAGCCTCCGCACTCTTTGCTGCATCGATTATCGCAATTTCTAACGCCCTTGCGGCAAGCGCCCCGCATATCGTCAGGTCAACATAATCCATACCTCCCATCGATACACAGAATACTGTATCTCCGTCAAGCATTGTATGGGATGGAAAGATCGTCCTTGCGATTCCGTCGTGTGCCATACGTGCAATCTTGTTCATATCTAGCTTTGTCATGTTTGCCCCGACCGCTACCAGGGCTATAATGGTTGAGCTTGCCGGCGGCGCATAGGGATATGATATCTTGTGGATGATCTTTCTCGAATCGACAAATTTCTTTTTTCCCGTGTCGAGTGTCCCGGCGATGACATCTCCCGTTTCGGGATCGATTACGTCCCCAAGGGCGTTCACTACACATATTGCTCCCACCTTGAGTCCACCTGCGCCAGTAACCAAAGCCGAGCCCAGTCCTGACTTTACGGCATATTCCATTCCGTATAGTTTTCCCACCGTCGCCCCTGCCCCTGCTCCTACGTTTCCGCGGGATTTATCTTCAGGTGATGAGGACTTGGACGCCTCATAGCCCCAATTATGATCGGGCAGTGCCTTACCTCCGCTCACCGGCAGATCAAAGATAACCGCCGCCGGGACGATCGGGACCTTTCCATATCCTGTCTCAATGCCCCTGCCCTCTTCTTTGAGATATTGCATTACCCCCGATGCGGCATCGAGTCCGAAGGCGCTACCGCCGCAGAGGGCTACGGCATCTATTGTCTCTACGAGATTCAACGGCGAAAGGAGGTCGGTCTCCCTCGTCCCGGGCGCCCCGCCTCTAACGTCAACACCCGCCGGCACGGAATCGGAAAAAATTATCACCGTCACTCCCGTGTGATTTTCACTGTCCGTTACGTGCCCGACCGAGATTCCATCGATATCGGTTATATGCCCGACTTTGTTTGTATCGCTCATTTCTTAAACCCCATAATTGAGATCTCAAGAATATTTTTGGCTCCACGGCTACAAACGATATATCACATCAGGGGTAAAAAGACAATTGAAAAGAGGAAATAAAAAAGGGGTAAAAACCCCCGGTTAAAATTATTTTTATTTTTTGGAATATAGATAAGTAGGGCCAAATTATCTATCTCAAAGGGAAAGTTCCTTTTTGGCCTTATAACTGAAGATAATTATTGGGATCTGAATAATAGACCAGACTATAGGGCCGAATATTTGTGATTCAAAACCAGGTGGAGTTGCTATAAGCATATAAATGCTGTGTGACAACGAAAGGACTAGGGTAACACTCCCTAAAATCATTGCACCTAATAAACCCCATTTGCTTTCCATAGAACAAAATGGGATCAGAATTAGAGCCGCTATTGTCATTATTGTATGACGATATTCTCCAAGTGTGAGTATGTAACTTATGAGATCAGGGGCAACAAAACGAAAGCCTATATTAAGGCCCATGAATATCCACCAAACACTTGTGACCAGTCCAATAATAGTAAAAAGAGTATTATTGGATATCTTCATTGATCTCTTCATATCTTAAATCCATAATAGAGATTTTAGAAAATATTGGTTTCAACTTAAAATATTGTGGTTACA
>CAZDOD010000096.1:0-10797 GCA_964506935.1 uncultured Thermodesulfobacteriota bacterium
GTTCGACACGTGGGGATTATCGGGATTCGCCCACGAGCCGTAGGGGTATATTTGTTCTGTGGCGAAAAACGCCCCGTCGTTGACCTTTCCGTCGTACGCCAACATCTGGGTTATAGACACCCAAAAACCCCCCTGCATCGCGGAGATCGAGCAGTTGGCGGGGTGATAGTTCCAGCGGTTGGCGCCCGCCATATCGAAGATGAATTTGCCGTCGGGTTTTATATCCACCCTGACAGGCGCGTGCATGATCATGTCTTTTGCCGCAATTAGCGGGAGCGGTGCCTCACCCTGGTCGGCGTCGTAAAAAGATACAGACCTGTATGTCCCGGGAAACAGCCTCTCAACAACTCTTTTTTGGAAGATCTCCCTCCCCTCCTCGATCACCTCGCGCATGAACTTTTTATAGTAATCAACTCCGAATTCATCTATGATTCCCGAGATAGTCTCGTGGATTATCTGCGATCCCGAAAGCCTCGCCTTCTCGTCCAAATGCCAGAAGATGGGGTTTCTTATGTTCCTTTCGCATCTTATTTCGTAGTCCCTCCTCAGCTTCCAGTCTAAGCCGACCTTCTCGCATGATATGTAAAGACCGTCCCCAAATCGATTGATGGTCATTATCGGAAGTCCCCCGGCATCGACTCCACCCGTGTCCATTACGTGCGTGACCGCCCCTACCCAACCGATCACCTCATCACCGTAAAAGATCGGTGTGAGTGTCTGTACATCGGCGGTGTGTGCATCGCCGATCAGAGGATCGTTGTTTCCGAATATGTCGCCGGGATCAATCCCCGGATCATCCTCATAATCATTATCTATCAGCCACTTTATCGCCATGCTCATGGTATGGACGTGTACGATGATTCCTGTAGACAGAACAATGGAGTCGCCCTCGGGACTGTAGAGGGTGAAGCAGAGCTCCCCAAGCTCCCTGACTATCGGTGATGCACTTACCCGAAGTGCCGTCTCGCGGCTCGCCACCATCATCCCCCGAAGCCTCGAATAGAGCCTCTCATATTTTAAGGGATCTTCCTCCTTCAGGGTAAGCTTATCTACTCCGTAATATCTCCCGGTCTTCTCAAAAAGCCCCTCGCTCTCTTTTAGCATCTCCTTTAGGGTTTTTCCTTTCCAACCCACCGGCCTTTTTTCTACTTTTTTCGTCTCTCGCATTTGAGTCCCCCTTATCTCTAAAGACTCATCATATTTCTAATATATATTTCTTACTTTTTTAATTGCCGTACTTAATTGAAACTCTTCCCTAAAAAAACAACTCCACGTCTCAAGATTCCATCCAGAAAATCATAAATTCGTCCATCTTGACCCGATAATCAGGAGGAACCACGAGCGTCGTTGCGGGGTGTTCGATGATCGATGGGCCGTCTATTACGTTTCCGGGCTTTATGAGGTCCATCTCATAGATATTAAACTTTTTCCAATTCCCCTTCCAGTAAACATCCCTCGTCCCCTTTTCGGCCTCCTTTTCGTGTTTTTTGCCCCCCAGTTTGTGTTTTATGAGGGCGGGTTTCGTCGTGTCGACCGATGCCGTGAGCACCGCCTCGCTCACGAGGTAGCCGGCCTCAGGGAACTTGGCGGCGCGTGCGAAGATCTTTTCATACAGGTCCTCGAATCCATCGATGATTGCGCTTACCTCCTCCCCCTTCGTGATATTCAATGTCGGGCTCTTTACCTCGATGGAATCGAGCTGTCCGGTGTAGCTCATCCTCACGTACGGGACAAATTTTATCTTTTCCTCTGTGTATCCCTCGCCCTCAAATTCTTTGATCAGCTTCTCCTTGAGATCGGCCCAAAGGGCGTTTAGCTGTGCCGCCAGTATCACCTTCGTGTTATCGTCTACACCGAGCGGGAACATGACGAGCGTCGATCTGTCCGACCTGTGCTGATAGTCGGCGCAGGTACACCCGAATGCCGAAAATGCCGGTGCCCATGAGGGTATTATAATCCCCCTGAAATTTAGGCCCAATGAATAATTCGCTACATGCATCGGGCCGGCACCGCCGTATGACGACAGATAATAATCGTAGGTCTCGAAACCCCTCCCGAGCACCATGGCGTAAAGGTGGTCCCTCATCTGTGTCTCGACGAGGTCTATCATACCGGCCGCCGCCTCATATATATCGAGTCCGAGTTTATCGGCGACCTTATCTTTGAAGACCTCTTCGGCCAGCTCCTTATATATTTTTATTGTGCCACCGAGGTAGTATTCGGGATTGATGATCCCGCAAATCACGTCGCAGTCGCAGATCGTCGGGTTCTCCTTCTGGATACCGTAACATACCGGGCCCGGATCGGCCCCAGCGCTCTCAGGCCCAAGCTCGACCCTGTTTGAGATCGGGTCGACCTTTATATAGGTTCCTGTCCCGGCACCGATCGAATCGACCGCCACCGTCGGGAGGTTCATCTTGAAACGGGCGATGTCGGGTTCGGGATTTATCGCATAGACGCCTTCGGTTATGAGGCCAACATCAAAGCTTGTCCCACCCATGTCTGTGCAGATGATGTTTTTTATCCCCAGGACCTCCGCCACATACTTCGATCCGATGATACCGCCGATGGGGCCGGATATGAGGCTCTGGAATGCCTTGGCCGTCCTTACATTCACAACCCCGCCGTGGGCGGTCATGATCTGTAGCTGGCGGTTAAATCCACCTTTTTTCATCTCGTCTTCGATCTTTAAAAGGTGCTTCCTCGAAGGATCGGCGGCGTATGCCTCTATAACGACGCAGTTTAGGCGGGAATACTCCCGCATAACGGGTTGCACCTGACTTCCGAGATAGACCGGGATGTCAACCCCCATCTCGGAGATTACCTCTTTAACAATCTCCCCCGTCCTGTTTTCGTGCGAGGGATTTACATAAGAAAAAGTATATGACACGCAGATCGCCTCGACCCCGTCCTCGATGAGCTCCCGTGCAGCCTCCCTCGCCTCATCCTCATAGAGCGGGATGACCTCGGTCCCGAACATATCCACCCGCCCGCCTACGCCCTTTACCCATTTTCTGGGGATGAGGGGGATATTGTGGACATGGGTCACGGAGTGGAGACGGTCGGGATAGTGATATCCGAGGTATGTCTGCACACCCCGCTCCATTATGAGATAGTCCTCCAAACCCTTGGTGATGAGAAGCCCCACCTTTTTGCCCAATCTCTGGATAAGGGTATTGATCATTGCAGTTCCTGAGTAGATGCTGACATCAAGCTTGTCTATGGAACCTGAGAAACCCATCTCCCAGTAACCCAATGCGTCCTCAAGAGAAGATATAAAGCCAATGGATTCATCGTGGGGTGTCGTCGCCGCCTTTCCGATTATCATCTCTCCCTTGTCGTCGATGAGTATCGTGTCGGTCATCGTGCCGCCGGCGTCTATACCCAAAATTTCAACATTTCGCATATAATCCCTCCCTTATGATATGGAAAATGGGAATATTTATGATAAATCCAATAATGATTAATCTAAGAGATTATGCTGTTCATTTGTGTTTGTTTTTTCAGTTTTCTATGAACGGGCCTTAAAATATCTTGTACTCCTTGCATGCATCATCTAATCCCATATCGCAGGCCTTTTTAAAGTCTGCCATAGCCTCTTTGTTCCTATCTATCTTTTCGTAGATTTTACCCCTTATTAAGTAGACCACGGCTAAATTCGGGTCTATCTCGATGGCCTTTGTTAAGTCAGAAATTGCATCTTCGTATTTGCCTAATTCTGAGTAGGCAGCACCCCTGTAACCGTAGGCCAACGCAAAAGCCGGGCCTATCTCGATGGCCTTTGTTAAGTCAGAAATTGCATCTTCGTATTTACCTAATTCTCCGTACAATTGACCCCTGTAGAAATAGGCCACGGCTAAATCAGTGTCTATCTCGATGGCTTTTGTGTAGTCAGCAATAGCATTGCCGTATCTACCTAAATCATGGTAGGCACCACCCCTGAAGAAATAGGCCGAGGCATTATACTGATCTATCTCGATGGCTTTATTGTAATCAGAAATTGCATCTTCGTATTTACCTAATTCTGAGTATGCAGCACCCCTGTAGATGTAGGTCAATGCAAAAGCCGGGCCTATCTCGATGGCCTTGTTAAAACATCCTATAGCTTTTTTATAATTTTTAGCATCAAGATATTCTACTCCTTTATTATTCCAGTATTCTGCGTCCTCAGCAAAGAGAAAAGTTGAGAAAAACATAAAACATATAAGAGAAATAACCAATAAATAAGTAAGTTTTTTCATTCCAAACTCTTATAAATCGATTTTAAATCTGCTAACTAAAGCTGAATTTATAACAGTGGGAGATTTTCCTGATTTTACGCCACAGATTTTAAGGAAAGTCCCCATTTTTCAATCAACACAGAAGCCTTATTTTAAAAGCTCCCCTTTCTCTCCCACACTAACCTTTTCGGCCTTCTTATGAGCGGGCAAGGTCGGGGGTATATTCTGCTGTTTTCCGGAAAGAAGCTCCTCAATGGTAATCAATATTACTTTGTGATTCATCTATTACAGTATTTCGTTGCTTCTATTGTAATGATACATTTACAACATGAAAAGTTATATCAGATAATTTTCTTAAATGCTCATCTTCCTTTATTAGTATCTTACTAAATATGAACAGGTTTGTTAAGCAAATAATTTACAACAAAATGGAAACCGGGGACAATAAAAAAGTAGGGGCATGTTAGACTATGCCCCTACTTCTATAGCATATTTCGATTTGCTTTTTAACAAAAAAATCTTTGTCCCAGATGAAATCTAAAACGGCCCCCATCCTATCAACACCGCTATCGTAAGCACCAAAAATCCGAGTAGGAGAAAAATTACCTGAAGCGGAAGGATGAACCTCGCCCATTTCGTCCACGATATCCCTGCAAGAGATATCGCCACAATCAAAAGCACGTTTGTGGGCCAGAAGATATTGGAAAAGCCGTCCCCCATCTGATACGCCAATACGGATGTCTGGCGGGTGATCCCAACCAGCTCTCCTAGCGGCACCATGATGGGCGTTGCGACCATCGCCTGTGCCGAACCCGAAGCTATAAAGAAGTTTATCACGGTCTGGACCAGAAGCATCGCCCAAGACGCGAAGATCGTATGGAAATTTCCCACAAAACCCGAAAGATAATACAGGACTGTATCAATTATCAGGCCCTCATCCGCCACAACGTAAATCGCCCTAGCAAGCATTATCAGTAGGCTTGCGGGTAGAAACGTCAGTATCCCCTTTCCAAAGGCCTTTAGCGTCCCCAAGATACCGAGACCACCCAAGAGACCCGACAGGATACCCATTATGAGAAATGTCAAGAATACGAGCTGAAAGCTCATACTTCCGATAACGGCGGGGAAAAAGATCTGGCCAAAAATTATCATAAGAAGGAGAAAGGCAACGAGGATTCCTATCGTCCATACGACCCTCTTGTGGGCCGGGGTGAATTTGGTTAAATGGCTCTCCTCTTCCTTGAATTCTTTTCTGAACTCTTCGTCATATTTATAAACGAGGCTCTTTTTCGGATCCCTCTTTACCTTCCTCGCATATAGCGCGGTATATCCGATTGCGGCACTGATCATGACCGCCCAGACGAAGAATCTGAAGAGCAGCCCGGAATAGATCGGAAGTTCAGCAATGCTCTGGGCGATCACGACGGTAAAGGGGTTTGTCATTGCCGCCGTAAATCCGACCGCACAGGCCCCAAAGATCATCATCACCCCGACGATCGAGTCGTATCCCATGGCGATCGCCATCGGCACGATGATGATTATAAAGGGGACTATCTCTTCGAGGATCCCGAAAAAAGCCCCGAACAGCGAAAAGAATATCATCATGATCGGGATTACGAGATACTCGTTCCCCTTAAACTTTTTTATGAAGGCCAGTATGCCGGCATCGAGTGCGCCCGTCCTCCTCATCGCCATAAACGATCCGCCGATAAACACGATGAATACCACCAATACGGCACCCAAGATTCCCTTGTAATATAGGGATTTTATCGGTGAATAGACAAAGTCCAAAAAGGTCTGCGGATTGGATTCCACAAACCTGAATGATCCGGGATCGATCACCTCCATTGTGGTTCCGGTCTCCTCATTAATCGTTTCGACCCTGTCATACATTCCCGCCGGGACATAGTGCGTCGCCATAGTTACAACCAGTAGTAGTGCAATGATGATCACGTATCCAAAGATCAGTCTCCCGATGGGGAGCTTTACATCCAATTTGTCCATTTTCTTCCTTCCAATATATAGTTATTATTTAGTTGCATATTATAGTCCCGCCCACGCCTTTTATCGCCTTCGGCAAAACCTCGGGAGATGTGATGATCACTTTTCCGTTTTTCCTTGCTTCTAAATATTCTATTGCGGCCTTTATTTTCGGCCCCATGCTACCCGGCGCAAAATGTCCCTCCTCCAAAAATATCTTTGCCTCGTCCTTTGAGATATTTTCAAGGTCCCTCTGGTTCGGTTTTCTGTAATTTATAGCCACCTTTGGGACACCCGTGATCATAATGAAGATGTCCGCACCAAGCTCCCTCGCCGCAAGGCTCGACGCCAGATCCTTATCGATTATCCCGTCGACCCCCTCAAGCGTCCCGTCCGGCTGCCTCACCACGGGGATCCCCCCTCCACCGACTGCAACGACTATTACACCCGATTCCAAAAGGAGCTTTATTACATCGATCTCGACTATCGAGAGCGGCACGGGCGATGAAACGACCTGGCGATATCCCCTGCCGGAGTCCTCAACAAATTCCCAATGCCTCTCCTTTTCAAGCCTCGTCTTTTCGTCTTTGCTGTAAAACAGGCCTATCGGTTTTGTCGGTTTTATCTTTGATTTATCGCCGGAATCTATCACCGACTGGGTTATGACGGTCACAACCGGCCTTTTTATTGAGTGGTAGGTTAGCTTGTTGAACAGGGACTGCTGGATCATGTATCCCATTGCACCCTCGGTATCTCCACACAGGACACCGAGCGGGAGGTCGGGCACCATCTCGTGTGCGATCTCATTGGAGACGACGCGGTTTCCCACCTGCGGGCCGTTTCCGTGTGTCAAAAGTACCTCCCAGCCCTCCTTTATCAGCTCAACGATTCCCACAAGTGACATCCTCGTATTCTTGAACTGCTGGGCGATGGTGCCTTCCTCACCCTCCCTGATGATGGCATTACCCCCCAAGGCGATAACCGCCTTTTTTATTTCACCTCTCCCAACCATAATCCACCCCCCAAAAAACGACCTATTATCTCACAAAAACAGAAAAATCCCATCTAAAAAAGACCCTCCACCCCGTCTATTACGTTGCCTATAATAACAGACCAACTAAGTCCCGAACCTCTCCTTCAAGACATCGGCGATCTTCAGGGGCCCCGCATCCTCATATGAATATCTGACCCTCACAACGGGCTTTTCTATCTTTACGAGCCTCATCAGGTCTATCGGCGTTGCGGAGACAACGAGGTCGCAATCGGCGGAGTTTATCGTTGCCTCAAGATCCCTCCTCTGCTTGTCGCTGTATCCCATCGCCGGGAGGATATTACCCATCATCGGGTATTTATTGAAGGTCTCTTTCATCGTTCCAACGGCAAACGGCCTCGGATCAACGATTTCCGACGCCCCGTATTTATCTGCGGCGATCTTGCCTGCCCCGAATTTCATCTCACCGTGGGTAACCGTCGGGCCGTCCTCGACGACCAAGACCCTCTTTTTACTTATCGCCTCCGGGTTATCGACCGTAACCGGCGATGCGGCGTAGATTATCCGTGCCTTCGGATTATTCGCCTCTATGTTCCTCTTTACGGTCTCGATATCTTCGGCCCTTGCGGTGTCGACCTTGTTTATCACGGCGATATCAGCAAGAAGGAGGTTCACCTCGCCCGGGTGGTAGAGGAGCTCGTGCCCTGCCCTGTGCGGGTCGAATACGACAAATGCGAGGTCCGGCATGAAAAACGACGTGTCGTTGTTTCCACCGTCCCACACGATTATGTCGGCCTCTTCTTCGGCACGCTCCAGTATCCTCCCGTAGTCGACGCCTGCATAAACAACGATCCCCTTTTCGACCAGCGGCTCATACTCCTCCCTCTCCTCGATCGTGACACCGTAATCTTCAAAATCCGAATAGGAGGCGAAGCGCTGTACTATCTGATTCTTTAAATCCCCATATGGCATCGGGTGCCTTATCGCCACGACCTTTCTTCCCATCCCGATCAAGACGCGACATATCTCCCTCGTCGTCTGGCTCTTTCCGCTCCCCGTCCTTACCGCCGTCACCGATATCATATCCCTCTTGGATTTGAGCATCGTGGACTTCGCGCCGAGGAGGAGAAAATCCGCCCCGACCGATAGAACCCGAGACGCAAGGTGCATCACGTGTGTGTGCGGAATATCACTGTAAGAAAATACAGCCGCATCTACCTTTAGATCACGGATTAGATTGGAAAGCTCATCTTCGTGATAAATCGGGATGCCGTCGGGATAGAGCGGCCCGCTTAGCTCGGGCGGATAGACCCTCCCCTCGATGTTCGGAATCTGTGCGGCGGTAAAAGCGACCACCTCATAACGGTCGTTATCCCGAAAACGGACGTTGAAGTTGTGAAAATCCCTACCCGCCGCGCCTAAAATGACAATTCTTTTTTTCATACTAATTCCAAATAGTTAATCAAATGCAGGAGAAAGGGCAGAACCGACCGCCATCAGGATATATCCCAAGACCACTATAATGAGAAATATCCCCTTTCCCCATACCCCCATCGTCCAGACCGGCTCTTTTACAACACCATGTTTCCTTGTTGCCAAATATGCCGGAATCATAAGAATTGCTATCAATACGCCGATTATACCCCCCGCAAGCGCTATGTATCCCAAAAAGGTCGTGAGCTTGAGCAACGCTATTATAAGACACGGGAGGGTGGCGAAGAGCCATGATACCCTGTCGCTCCAATTTAGCCTCTCCTTTAAAACCACCGCCAGTGCAAGCGAGATTGCCCAAAAACTTGTGAGCATCGCAAAGAGTACAAAGAGTGAGCCGAGATATAGTGGCCAGAATCCGAGCGCCTTCCCCCATCCGAGGATTGCGATGGAGGTCACATTCTCGGATGCCCCCCCTGCCGCACCCATCGCCATCAGTGTGATCGTAAGAATAAACAGGAGGGTTATCCCTATGCCGACGATTACCGCTTTCGGAGCGAGCCTCTTATTCCAGCTTAGGCCCTCGACGGCCTGCGGCACAGAGAAAAACGCCGCGAAGCTGAACATGACCATCCCAAAGAGCGCCAGCCCATTCTTGACATCTCCCATTTCCATTACATCAAGCCTAAAGGGATTTGTCAGTGTAATCACGGCGAGCGCCGATACAACTACAAATATTACGATGATCCCATATTTTTCGCTCATGCCTACGGCCTTCAAACCGAAAAACACGACACCGGCGGCAAAGAGATAGAAAATAAACTGCCCGATCCACTCAGGGATAAAGAGGAGCTCCATCAGTATCTCACCCCCCCCGGATATATACGCCAAGAGCGATGCATAAAATCCGAAGATGATCAGGACGAAAAAGAGCCAAGTGAAGAAGATCCCCCCGCGCCCCCTGAAGAGGTACTTCCTCAATACCTCTACCATCTGGGATGACTCGTCATCTCTTAGCATCATCTCGACGATCATAAGGTGGAGCAAAACGCTCACGAAATATCCGATAATCAAGATTCCTAAAAATGGTATAATGCCGCTGAATGAAGCGAGATAGGGGACCGTCATAATTCCACCCCCCACACCATATCCGGCGACGGTTGCAGCCGCCTCGAAAAATGTCAGTCTCTTCTTTTCCGCCATGATCTCCTCCTAATCGGGATAGATATTTTTTAAATTTGATCTAAACACTACTTTTTAAAAATCCCTATTTCGAGACAAGATACGGGTTTTGTGTCCGATACCTCTCCCTCAATTTTTTCATGTTTTTTCCGAAGACCTCCTCGATCTCGCCGCCAAGGACCTGGATCAACTCCGCAATGTAGAAATCGTGGATTATATACCCCTCGATGGCGTTGATAAGGCCCTGGTTCCTCGTCCAGACAACCTGACATGGAAAATATTTGCCGTTCTTCTTGTTGGAATTTAACGACAGATTCTCGGGCTCCGATCCGAGCCTCCCGCTTATTGCGATCTCCGAGTCCGCCACTATATCTATGCTCCTGCCGAGCTCTGAGATGTCTTCCATGACTTCGATGCTGTGATAAAAACATCTCCCGAAGTCGATAACTTCTTCTCCATATATCAGAAATACAACCTCGACACCCCGCCCGTCGGCATCCCTCAGATCGTCCATTATCAGGGCAAGCTCCTCATCCCATATTCCGACGAAAATCCTGCTCTTAGCATCTTTGATGATCTCCCGTGCCTTTTTTATCGCCTCAACCCTGTTGGCGATATTCCAGACCGGGTCGAAGTCCGAATGAAAAACCATTTCATTCAATCTCAGCTTCAACTCATCGACGACTCTGTCGTGTTCCCTCGACAGTTTCTCGATGAATTCAACCGGCGCAAGGGGGGAAAACCGCTCGGGGTTTTTGTCGGCCATGATTACAAGGCCCTTCCTTATCAGGCGCCTTGCGACCTCGTAAACCCTAGAATGCGGAACCCCGGACCTCCTCGATATCGCATATGCGCTCGCCGGGTGATCGAAAAGGAGCGCGATGTATACCTTCGCCTCATACTGGGTCAGCCCCAACTCCTCGAGGTAGAAGACCGTCTCTTCTATCAGTGCGTCTTTAATATACATTTCTTCTCCCGAGGATCTTTTTACCG
>CAZDOD010000097.1:0-10677 GCA_964506935.1 uncultured Thermodesulfobacteriota bacterium
TGGTATCTCCGGGATAGACACCTCGATCAACTTATACATCAAAGAGCTCAAAGAGCGTAGGATAGGAGGTATCTATCTACCCAACACCCGCTGGTTTTCGGGCGAGGAGGCCAAGGGAGAGGCGCGGGATCGCTTCGCACACATGCTGGCAGGGCTTGCGGACGTATTTATCAATGATGCCTTCGGTTCATGGCAGTCTCACGCCTCTACCTATGATATAGCAAAGCTCCTCCCGTCTTTTGCGGGATACCTCTTGCAGCAGGAGATAATAAACCTCGATTACGTCCTGAACCCGAAGCGCCCGTTTCTGGCGGTGGTGGCGGGGGCGAAGTTCGATACAAAGATAGGCCCCCTAAAGGAGCTTTACGAGAAAGTCGACTACCTTATATTGGGTGGGGTCATATACAACACATACCTCTCTGCGAAATACGGTGTGACAATATCCGGTGTGAGGGAGGAGGATATCTCCGAGGCGAGAGACCTTGTCGAAAAAGACAAGAAAAACAACAAGATTTTGGAGCTCCCGATAGTGGTCGAGTCGGATACCCTCGAAGGAAGGATTGAAGGAAAATATCGAGACCTCGATATAGAAAAGATAAGAAACACTGAGAAAGGCAAAAAATCCTTCGGGTATATCCTTGATATAGACTCGTCGTCCTTCGAGACGGAAAAGGTGAAGAAGGTGATACTCGGCGCCAAGACGATCTTTGTAAACGCCGTTATGGGATTCACGCCCCACTTTACCGAGGGTTCCAAGGCATTGGATCAGGCGATCGACAAGAACATGGAGTCGAAAAACATGTACGGCGGGGGTGATACCCTAAAAGAATTCAAGGATTTACTCCCCGGTCTCTATCTCGCCGTGATGGACGATTCCAGGTACTATTTCTTCACGGGAGGTGGGGCGGTTCTCAAGGCCATCCAGGAGGAGAATCCCTACGGCCTTGATCCTATAAGGGCCCTGATTGAGGCGAAGGAAAGGTCTCAAAAAAAATAGTGTAATGGATATTGAAAAAATCCATGCTTCTTACTCCTCCCTTTTTAATCGATTGGGCAAAGATCGGAAAAATCCGTTCAGCACGGTCATGGACCTTGTCTTTCCACCCCTGTGTATCGTCGGGGGGGAGTTATTAAAACCCGGCGAGACACATATATGTGAAGCCTGTATCTCGAAGATTGACCTGATCAAAAATCCAATTTGTGTCATCTGCGGAAGACCCTTCTTCACTCCCGACGACAAGGATCACCTGTGCGGCGGGTGTATGACGAAGGAGCCTCCGTTCGATTCGGCCCGTGCCCTCGGGGCGTACGGTGGAGTCCTCCTCGATGCGATACACCTATTCAAATATCACCACAGGGCCTATCTATCCCCCACGCTTTCGGGTCTCATGGCCGGGTGGGAATACAGTGACGGCAAATCTGATAATTATGATTACAAGAAGTTTGACATGCTGGTTCCCGTACCGCTCCACAGAAGGAGACTCTACGAGAGGGGATACAATCAGGCCCTCCTCCTCTGCAGGGGGATAGAGAGGTCGTGGGGGATTCCGGTAAATTACAAAGACCTCATCCGTTCGAGATGGACCGAGCCGCAGGTAAAGCTATCCCCTGTGGAGAGGATCAAGAATGTCAGGGGTGCGTTTGAGGTGAGGAAAAGGGGTATTTTGGACGGCGCCTTTGATGGAAAGCGGATTCTTCTCGTCGACGATGTCTATACAACCGGCGCTACGGTCTCGGAGTGCGCCAGGGTCTTAAAAAGAGCGGGGGCGAAATATGTGGGAGTCCTCACCCTCGCCAGGGTCGTGATAAAGTAAAGTTCTTCTCCCTTTTTTACGAACCAAAGGTATTTAAGAACGTTCCGGCACTTCTTGCCACCTCTATTCCACGGTGATCTCTGTACTTATATATACGGTTCCCCCCCCTATCTTGTCCCGGACGTTTATTTCTATCTTGTAATCTCCGGGGACGGCGGTGTCAAAGAGAGTAATCTTGTTTTTTATAGGTATCGAGTCCGCTCCTTCGGGGGGTGTTACCCTGTCGTTTATTATGTTCCCCTCAACGATCACACGTATGCCATCGGCGTCGAGCATTACGATGTCTTCCTGAATCCAGATCATCCCCTGCTCATCCAACTCATAATCTGATAGCAAAAACTGGATGTAGATTACGTCACCGGGCGAAAATTTAGGCGGTTTTACCGCCGACCCGTCTTCGGTGTGGGATATGACGAAATCGTCCGCCGCGAGTCCGAGGGCGATTATCCGCTTATCGCTACAGGATGTGAGATGTAGGCCGAAACAGAGGATGAGACAAAACATAAGTGGGAAAAAAATCTTACTTCTTTTAGACAGGTACTTCATTTTACTTAAAATCCATTTTCTATAATAGTCTATTATAGATTAGAGTGGGACGCTTCCTTTGTCAAGGTATTTTTAATATTGCTATTTAGAGTATATTATGATACCTTCTGAAATTCTCAATTTAGCGCAATATAGCAACGGCGAAACGGAATAATAGAATTGGGGAATTTGTGAATTGAGTGAAATTGGGTGGAATTGGATATAGACGAAGATAAAATCGAGAGGATAGTAATTATCCGTCTCTCGGCAATAGGCGATGTGGTCAGGACTATCCCGGCACTCGGCCTCCTGAGAAAAAAGTACCCCAATGCCCATATTGCTTGGGTCGTGGAGGAGCTGGCATACGACATCCTCTCGGGGAGGAGCGACATCGACGAGGTCATCCTGTTGCCGCTCAAGTCGCTTGCAAAAAAGCTAAAAAATCCCCGCCATTTTTTCGGCGCCCTCGCCTACATTTTTCGATTTATCCGTCATCTTAGGGGTAAAAAATTTCAGGTCTCGTTCGATTTCCAGGGATTGCTAAAGAGCGGCGTCGTGTCTTTTATGACCGGGGCCCCAATAAGGATAGGATTCGACAAGGGCTTCTCGAAAGAGAAAAGCCATATATT
The DNA here is from genome assembly GCA_964506935.1 of uncultured Thermodesulfobacteriota bacterium. GTDB lineage: Bacteria > Desulfobacterota > Zymogenia > Zymogenales > Zymogenaceae > CAZDOD01. Next base: position 2,969 of record CAZDOD010000097.1, read on the forward strand.
CAGCAATGTCAGGGTAAAGCTCCCCGTCCCGAAGTTATCGAGGATAGAGAGGAACCTCCTATTGGCAAGGAGGCTCGTCGGGGATATAAATTGGCCTGAGACATTAATAGAGACGACCCCAAAAGAGAAATCAGCCATCGACCTCCTTGAGCGGACGAAACTCTTTCAAAAAAGGCCCAGGATCGTAATTCATCCGGGGACGTCGCCGAGGACGCCCTACAAAAAGTGGGGGGCGGATGGTTTCGCGAAGACGGCCGACCTCATCCTGTCTCGGGTGGGGGGGGAGGTGGTAGTTACCTACGGACCCGGGGAAAAAGAGTCTGCGATCGAGGTTAAGAATCTGATGGCGAGTGAGTCTACGGTGTTGCCCGAGCCCTTGAACCTAATGGAGCTTGCGGAATTCTATAGGCGCTCCGATATATATATCGGAGGGGATACCGGCCCGATGCACATCGCCTCCTTCGTCAAGACCCCCGTCGTGGCGATCTTCGGCCCGACTGATCCGGTGGAGAACGAACCTTACACCAAAACGCCGTTTCGGATCATCCGGGTGCCCGTCGCCTGCAGCCCCTGCAGGGAGAGGAAATGCAAAAAGGGAACCTGCTTCGAGGATATAACGCCTGAAATGGTGGCGAATGCCGCCATCGAGCTTTTGGGGGATAAAAAAGGTAGATAGAAAAAGGGCGTAGACATCGGGATTGTCCCTTTTCGGAGGGTGGGCGGGATAATCACCGTAGGCATCGCATTTTATGTTCTAATAATAGATTTTTCGTAAATGAGCTTTTAGATATGGAGGTTTAAGAAGTCAAATGAAAATACAGAAGACCAGAAAATTTGGGAAAAGCAGTATAAGGGCGCACAATACGGTCTTGGAGATTTTGAAAAATTCCGGCGGAACGGGAAAGATCCTAGACGCTCCGGCGGGAACCGGAATAATATCAGAAAAGATAAAAGATCTCGGATTTGAAGTATATCCTGCCGATATAGCTCCCGAACTTTTTAAAGTTCCCGGCCTAACGTGTAAACGTATAGATCTAAATGAGGCTTTACCTTATGAAGATGAATTTTTCGATTATATCCTGTGCTCTAACGGGATAGAGCATCTGGAGAACCAGTACTTTTTTGTGAGAGAGGCCTATCGGGTTTTAAAACCAAAAGGCAAACTCCTTATAACGACCCCAAATATTCTAAAATTGAGAATGAGGGTCGCCAATTTGTTTATAGGCAGAGATTCTTTTCATGGGAAACCATCGAATGAAGTCGATAATTATCTGGATCCGGGACATATTAATAGTGTGAATTATTACAATTTGCGGATAAATCTTCACAGAAATGGGTTTAAAATCATTGTGGTTAAATCACAGATGTATAGTAGGACTTCTGTGCTCCTTTCGTTTCTTGTCCCCTTTATCTATTTTTTTACATATAGATCCTTTAGGAGGGAAAAGAACGAGAGGCAGGGGGAGAGAAACAAAGAAATATTGAGACATGTTCTCAGCAAGGATATCATGTTTGGCAAAAAACTATTTGTTTTGGCGGAAAAAACGCCCGACTATTTGAAAAAAAATATAATCAGTTAACCGTGATTTTGTCCTTAAGAATTTATTTTTTTAGGCCTCATATATCAATGGATTACCGTCCTGCAATGAAAAATTTTCCTTCGCTTTTATAGATAGTATCGAGAATTCTTAAAGGCTTTTGATCCATTCTAGACGGGTTTTGTTACATATCTCTTGCGGACTCTTCACGGTTCTTTTTTATCGTTTAAATCTTTGACCAAATCTTTTCGATATTATAAAATAGCAGTGAAAATAGGATTTTTTCAGGTTAGTGAGACGTGAGAATTCTTCAGGTTCTAGCCGACAGTAAATGGACGGGTCCTGCGGACCCGGTGCTTATGCTCTCCCGGGCATTAAAGGAGAGGGGCCATGATGTGACACTTGTTGTCCGGAGGCCTCTTGAGGGCGCGGAAGAGAGCGATACTATCGTCTTCCATGCCACTCAGGCCGGGGTTCCTCTTGACGTCTCCCTCGATTGGGACAGGCGGACGAAACCCGATAATATGTTCGGGGTTCCCGGGATTATTAGAGATACAAAGAGGCTTCGGGAACTAATAGACAGGGTCGGGGCGGATGTCGTCAATGCCCACTCCGACCATGACCACCTTGTTTGTGGAAGGGCGATAGCGGCCTCGAAGAAAAAGCCGGTCTTGGTTCGCACAGACCACAAGAGGCACTCGATTCCAAAGGGCCTCGGGTCCCGGTTCCTCATTAATAGATATACTGACGGCATTATTACTTTTTCAAAGATGGGATTAGAAACCATCTCTCGAAATTTTGATTTTCCAAAAGATAGAATCTTCGTAACCGACCCAGCCCTCGATCTAAAGGAGTGGGCCGCCGGCGACCCTGTATTGGATATGAGGCAGAAGTTCAAGATACAAAAAGACGCACTTGTTGTTGGAATGGTGGCGAGGTTTCAGAAGTACAGGAAGACCGATGTCGTAATTTCCGCCTTTTCACGTGTTGTGAAAAGATACCCCGACGTCATACTCCTCCTTTTGGGGAGGAGTTCACAAATGGAGGAGAGCGTCTTTAGGCCTATAAGAAAAAAGGGTATCGAGAAGAATGTCATCACGCCCGGATATATCAGGCGGGACTACCGCGACGCCCTCATGTCAATGGATATCTTTTTATTTATGATGCCCGGCTCCGACGGGACGGCGCGGGCTCTCCGCGAGGCCATGGCGCTCGGGCTTCCGGTCATTGCCGCAAAAGTTGGGATGGTGCCGGAGCTTTTCGAGGACGGAGTGGCGGGCCTCTTGGTGGAAGCGAATGAGGTGGCAATCGAGGCCGCGATTACAAAGCTCATCGAGGATAAGGAATTGAGGAGAAAGATGGGGGGGGAGGCGAAGAGGACGGCGCTTTCCCGATTTGATCTTAACAAACAGGCAGGGGAGATCGAAAAATTCTACAGATTACTGTTTCTCGAAGGGAAAGGAAAGAATCTCTAGAGGAATTTGTTTCATACCGGGAGCTACTGCAAATAATTTAAGTAATTTCAGATGGGAGAGGGATTATATATAAAACGTAAGTCACGGGGACTTACGTGGCTCGTGCGTGAGGGGATGGAGGACCTTGTCGAAGTTGACTTTGCGAGGGACGGCGTTCTAGATAAGACCAAGGAGAACATGGTCAGGACAAGCGGTTTTTTTGTCAAGGGAAAAGAGAAATTTTTCGTAAAGGTCTTCAAGGAAGGGGGGTTGGGAGATGTCTTGAAATCCATGGTTTTGGGACACAAGGCAAAAAAGGAATTTCTCGCCTCCCGTTATCTCACAAAATGCGGCGTCAATACCGCAAAGGTAGTCGCGGTGGGTGTGGGGAGCTTCCCCTCAACCAAGGCAGTTATCATCTCCGAGGCGATCTCTGATTTCGTGACCCTTGAAAAACTTTTTTCAGATATTAGACCTGAGGACAAAGACCGATATCTCGGGCTCCTGGCTGAGTTCACCTCCGTCCTCCACAGGGCATCCTTTCAACATCGGGATTATCATCTCGGAAATCTCCTCCTTGTGCGGGATAGTGGGAAAAACGGCGAGATATTTGTGATCGACCTACACAGGACATCTTTTCCCAGAAAAATGACAAATAGGAGGGGCCTTTTAAATATGGCCAATATCGTCTATTATCTTAAGCCCTATATAGACGAAAAGGATATTTATAAGTTTCTATCTCAATACAAAGAGAAAAATCCCGATTCGAGATGGGATATAGATCGGGTCGGGAGTCTGATTGAGAGACGCGTCGGGAGGATGGAGAGGCGAAGGTTTTCAAGCCGAACAAAGAGGTGCTACAAAAAAAGCAGCGAATTTTCGTATATCAAATCGAAGGATCAGAATATCTATTTTTTAAGGGAGATCGAGGGGCGATTGGATGAAATCCTAGGGCTTGTAAAGGATTTTTCTCGTGGAGGTGGCAGGGTAATAAAGGACGGCAAAAAATCCAAGGTAGTGCTTTTTGACACGAAAAGGGGTGAGCTGATAATCAAAGGCTATGAGAATTTATCTCTCCGCAATCGTATAGAGGCTAAAGTAAGAAAATCGAGGGGGCATGCCTTTTGGTGGGCCGCGAGGGGAATATCCGTGAGGGGATTTGATACTCCCAAGCCCCTTGCCCTTATCATGAAGAAGAGGCTATTTGTCCCCAAAGAAATTTATGTCGTCACCGAATCGATAAGCCCTTCGCTTGAGCTTGACAGGTTTATCGCAAAAAATTTTTCGAAGGGAGATAACAGGGATAAAAAGACGCTCTTGATAAGCGATCTCGCTTTTATTATCGGGGGCCTTTATAATAGGGGTGTCTATCACGGCGATCTCAAGGCCTCTAACATCGCCGTAAGGGAGGAACGTGGGGCCTATAAGTTCTCATTTTTGGATCTGGATAATGTCCGTTTTATGAAGAGGATTTCCAAAAGGAGGATGGCAAAGAATTTATCCCAGCTATTTGTAACGATCCCGCTTCTTTTTGATGCTTTTGACAGGAGGGATTTTTTGCACACCTATCTTGAGGTATCCGGGTGCGGCGCCGAAAAAAAGACCATCACGGATATGGTATATAAGATGGTGTCGAAAAAGAATATCCATTATTTTATATCTGACGGGAGGGATGTGTACGAGGATGCAGGGAATCTCAAAAAAGAACTTTTTGGCGTAGATCACTAGATTGATATGGAGATGAAGTATCTTGTTACAGGGGGGGCCGGATTCATCGGTTCCCATATCGTTGAAGAACTTTTGAAGCGGGGAGAATCGATCAGGGTCCTCGATGATTTTTCAACGGGGAGAAGGGAGAACCTATCCGGTTTTGATGGCGATATCGAGTTAATTGAGGGGGATATAAGAGACAAAGATACGGTAAAGAGGGCGATGGCGGGGATTAAGGTGGTTTTCCACGAGGCCGCTGTCCCTTCGGTCCCGCGCTCGATCAGGGAGCCGGAGTATACCCACGATGTAAACGTAAACGGGACGTTTGGGCTCCTTTTGGCAGCGAGGGATGAGGGTGTGGATCGCTTTGTATTCGCCTCCTCATCTTCGGTCTACGGCGACACCCCGAAGCTTCCAAAGGTTGAGGATATGTCGCCTTCTCCCCTTTCGCCGTATGCGGTCCAGAAGCTTATGGGGGAATATTATGCGCGGGTCTTTTTTGAGGTCTACGGCCTGCCGACTGTCTGTCTTCGCTACTTCAATATCTTCGGCTCGAGGCAAGACCCGAATTCTGAATACTCCGCCGTAATCCCAAAGTTCATTAAAAGGATAATCGACAAAAACCCCCCCATTATCTATGGGGACGGGACCCAATCGAGGGACTTCACCCATGTATCCAATGCCGTGAACGCCAACCTTTTGGCTACAATAAGCGGTCGGTGTCTGGGGGAGGTCATGAACATATCAACGGGAGAGCGTATCGATGTGAACGATCTCGCGACAGAGCTCTCTAAGATAATGGATTTTGATATAAAGCCCATTCATGAAGCGGAGAGGGCGGGGGACGTAAAGCATTCGTTGGGGGATATCACTAAGGCCAAAAGGCTTTTGGGATACGAGGTGATCACAGGGTTTAGGGATGGGCTTTCTGATACCGTAGATTTTTATCTCAAATAAAATTTGGGTGAAATGTCTTTTGGGGAAATCTTAATTTGAATTTGCTTAATATATCATTGGGTGAATAATTGATATGGAGACTATAAGTCCAACCAAAGAGCTGTTGACCTACATAGATTCTTTTTCCGGGGCCGGTGTGCTGGTGGTGGGAGATGTGATGGTCGATGAGTTTATCTGGGGGAAGGTGGAGAGAATCTCTCCCGAGGCTCCGGTGCCGGTCGTCGAGGTCGAAAGAGAGACGCTCCTTTTGGGTGGTGCCGCAAACGTCGTAAACAACATCCGGGCCTTGGGTGGGAAAGTCTATGCCGCAGGCATAGTGGGAAAAGACCTGATGGGGCGACACCTCACCTCGGAATTAAAAAAGATCGGGGTCGATCCCGAGGGGATAGTCACAGATGAGACAAGGACCACAAGCATTAAGACTAGGGTCATAGCACACCAGCAGCAGGTGGTGCGTTTCGACAGGGAAGTGAAGTCCGGGATCTCGCCTGAGATGACAGAAGAGGTCTTGAAATATGCTAGGTCATTGTCAGGTCAAATAAATGCGATAATCGTGGCCGACTACGGTAAGGGCATGGTGAGCGAGAAGCTCATCAGCGAGCTCGTCTCGATTTCAAAAAAAGATGGGCTTATCCTCTCGGTTGATCCGAAGGTCGAAAATTTTTCGATCTATCGGGATGTCACCGTGATTACCCCCAATCACTATGAGGCGGGAAATGCCGCGAGGCAAAAGATCGTCGATGACAAGTCTCTCCTTTCGGCCGGGAACACGATAATAAAGGAGCTTAGGTGTAAAAACGTCCTGATCACGCAGGGCGAGGAGGGGATGACCCTATTTGAAGAGGGGGGTGATGTCGTCCACATCCCGACCGTCGCCAGGGAGGTCTTCGACGTGACAGGGGCGGGCGATACCGTCATCTCGGCCCTGACCCTTGCGGTCGCGGCGGGCGCGACGATGAGAGACGCCGCCGTTATCTCCAATTACGCCGCGGGGGTTGTGGTGAGTGAGGTGGGAACGGCGGTTGTTACAGGTGAAGAGCTGAAAGAAGCAATCCTATTTGCGATAAACAATAAAGACAGGTTAAAGATCATCCGAAGAAACAGGGAAGAAATAATCGATTGAGCGAACCGAAAAAATCTCTTGATGTGATGCTTTTTTCAAGCCTTTATGGGACAGACCATAGTAGTATCATTTCGGGGATCGGAGGGATGGAGAAATCCTTTGGGAGGCTTGAATATCTGAGCGGGTTAATGCAATTTGACCAGACAGATTACTATGAGGCGGAAATGGGGAAGGGATTGGTGAGGAGGTTTGCGGCATTTTCAGACCTAATCGCCCCCGATAAGCTCCCGGAAATAAAGCTTACTACAAATATGATAGAGAAAAAGCTCTCGAAAAATAAAAAAAGAACCGTTAACATAGATCCGGGCCTACTCTCTGCCGAGAGGGTCGTGCTCGCCACCGGCAAGAACTACTCCCACAGGATTTATCTCGGGCAAGGCATCTACGCCGACCTGACCCTAATTTATAAGGGGGGGGAGTTTTTGCCGCTTCAATGGACTTATCCCGACTACGTATCTAGTGAGATACTTGGGATGTTTTCGATTTTGAGGGGACGCTATATTGAGAAGGTGAAAAACTGATGGGAAATCTCTTTTCTATGACGGGCTTTAGCACGGGGGTCTGGGAGGCACCCGAAGGTAGCTATCAGATTGAGGCGAAATCGTTAAATCACCGCTTTATAGAGGTAAGGGTAAGGCTTCCGGCCAGATATGATTTGTGGGAATTTAAAGTAATTAAAATAATAAAGGAGAGGTTCAACAGGGGGCGGATAGACCTTTCGGTGACGGAGATGCCCGGTGAGGTAAAAGGGGGAATGCCCAACGTCAATATCAAGCTCGCAAAGGGATACGCCGAGATACTCGGCGTCCTCAAAGGGGAGTTGGGACTTTCGGGGGAGGTGTCACTTGAGACTATTTCGCGGATGAAGGACGTGATATATCAGGCCGATCCAAAAATCGACCTCGATGAGCTGTGGGATGATTTTTC
>CAZDOD010000098.1:0-10577 GCA_964506935.1 uncultured Thermodesulfobacteriota bacterium
AGAGATTTATAGGTTTGACAGGAATCTCAAAAGCGAACTCTATCTCTCTTGGCCTTGAAAAAGGTGTGTGTAAGAGAGAATTCCACGGATTCAATTAGAATAGTGAAAAGGGGTAAAAAGGATATCACCTTTTATGTGTAATCTTTATAGGAGACATGAGGCTCTATTTTTCGTAGCGATTTTTCTCTTATTTGCGGGGCTCGTCTCCTGCTCGATCCCATTTTATGCCCGATGGGCATTTCAAGATCATAATTTTTCCCCAGCCCCGTATAATCTACCCGTAGTCCCCGCCGACTGGGAGGTAACCGCAAGCGCCCTCGCAGACGTTACAGGCGACGGCATTTATGAGTGGATCCTCGTGGTATTTAGGCCGTGGAGGGACTGGCCGATACAGAAGTGGTACGATACAGAAAGTCCCATCAGCGATTTTCACGACGAGAATGGATTCAGCTGTCACCTCGCCGTCTTAGACCCCGAGGATGGAAGCGAGATATGGGTGGGATCGCCCCTCCCCCATCCGATCGTAAATATGGCTGTTGGAGACGTCGACCGTGACGGGATATTGGAGGTCGTGACGCTTCGGGGCGATTACGAAAGCGGGCGAAAGGATAACGCAACACATATAGACGTCTGGTTTTGGGACGACTTTGGGTTTACACTGAAATACCAGTTTCCAATCAAAAAACCGACTAACCTTCTACCCAGACTTTTTGGTGTTAAGTCAGAATCGGGCGAAGGCCTTGATTGATTCTACCAATGATGGTATATTGTAATCCCATATCCGATGGAATATGAGATATAGTTTTAAAATTCAAAAATTTTACGAGGTATCCCATGAAGATCCATAATATCATAATAGCTTTTGTCCTGTTGTCCCTTGCGACATCCGTAAGTCTTTTTGCCGCAGAAACATTACCATCCGACACCAAGGTGGAGAAATTCGCCGATTATCGGGAGGTCCCGACGAAACTGCCGGACGCCTATATCGGCTACACCCTCCCCGTGAAGAGGGCCGATATTGGAAACCTCAAGAAGTTAGATCTAAGTAAGGCTCAGATAGAACTCCTATTAAAGAACGGCTTTTTTGTTGCGCCCGCCGAATGGAAGGAGTTCTTTATGCTCTACAACGAGGCACAGTATGGAGATGTCCCCGTCTTTGTAACAACCGACTCTATCCTCCACGCATATCACCTCCTGTTCGATAAGATGCTGAGGGACTTGGAGAGGGAGCACCTGTCGCCCGATATTACAAAGCTCACCCGCGGGTGCAGAAAAGAGGCCGAAAGGCTCTACGGCGAGCTCAAGGGGACGGAGCTCGAAGACGTATCGAGGCACGTCCTCGCCTATTTCTCGGTAGCCGAAAACCTCATTGCACCGGGATCAAGAATTCCTCCTGATGTCGCCGACATCGTAGGGGGGGAGCTCGCCCTTATCGACAAACACTCGGGGATACGTAACAGCGTTGTAATAAGCGGCCTGATAGAGGATTACTCCCAGTACATACCAAGAGGGCACTACACGAAGAGCGATCTATTGAAGCGCTATTTTCGCACGATGATGTGGTATGGCAGGATCAACCTTCGCCTTGCGAGTATCGATGAGACAAGGATGGCCCTTCTCATTACATATATTCTGAGGAACACCGTAATCGACGGTGTATCGGCGGCCGAGATATGGGAAAGGGTCTACGGGCCGACGACCTTTATAGTCGGAAAATCCGATGACCTGAGCTTCGCGGAGTACGGCGCCTTATGGGACAAGGTCTTCGGAAAAGATGCTTCGCCACAGGCCATGACGGACAAAAAGCTCATAAAGGCGTTTATTGAGACCGCAAGAGACCTCCCGCTGCCGCAGATCAACTCTGATGAACTCACACAGGGGTTCAGGTTTATGGGGAGCAGATTCGTCATCGACTCATATATTTTTGAAAAGCTCGTCTGGCGGGAGGTCGGGACACTGGATAATCCCCGCTGGCTCCCGAGCGGTCTCGATGTAATGGGCGTTCTGGGCTCCGATGAGGCATATTTGATCCTGGAAGAGACAGGCGAGACTGCGTTTGAGAACTACCCCGAGAATTTCGAGAAGGTGAAAGGCGAGATGTCCGCCCTCGGGATGGATTCATGGACACAAAACCTCTACTGGGTATGGATCTACACCCTAAAGTCCCAAATCTCACCAAAGGACGACAGTTATCCGGCCTTTATGCGGACGAAGGCCTGGACGAGAAAGGACCTCAACAGCGCCCTCGGCTCTTGGACCGAGCTTAAGCACGACACGATCCTCTATGCGAAGCAGATAATGGCGGAGATGGGGGGATATTTCGAAGAAATCCCCCGCGGCTGGGTGGAGCCCCAGCCGGAAGTCTATGCCAGGCTCTTGGCCCTGACGAGGATGACTAAAAACGGCCTCGAATCACGAGGTATCCTGACAGAGAAAACCAGCGATAATCTCAGCCGTCTCGACAACATTCTATCGTTCCTCCACAAGGTCTCACAAAAAGAACTCCTTGGAGAATCCCTGACACAGGAGGAATATGAGAGGATAATGTATTACGGCGGATCGCTGGAGCACCTTACCCTTTCGGCCGCCGACAGCGAGGATGAGTGGGGGGATTACTTCGAGAAGCTGGACGCCGCCGTGGTCGCCGACGTGGCGACAGACCCCAACGGACGCGTGCTGGAGGAGGCGACCGGGCGGATCTTCGAGATATACGTCGTGATACCTGACGGGGTGGGAGGTCTCTCTATCGCGAAGGGTGGAGTTTTTACCTACTACGAGTTCCCGTGGCCCATCGGCGACAGACTGACCGATGAGGCATGGAGGGAGAAGCTGAACGTCGGCGACATCCCCGAAAGGCCGAAGTGGACCGATATATACTTTGCCGAATAGGCAAAATACAAAAGATTTGGTAGGGAGATTCGATCCGTAATGGATTAGTTTATTTACATCTTTTGTGTAAATTCGATATATTCAGAGCGGGTTTTTGATCTTGGAAAAGCCTCTTTTGAGAGATTTAGGTTGGAGGAGAGGCTTTAATCGCTAAAAACGGCGAATTTTGATAGCCTTACTCGAAGGCCGTATTGTCTTATGGAGGATTGAGAAAGGCCTTTAGAGAATAGACGATCTCCTACTCCCCGCTGAGCTCAATCTCCTCAATCAATATTGAGGGCGATCCGACGTCCCCGAAGAACCTCAGGTCTGAGCCCACGAGGGAAACTTTGGAGAAGAGGGATATCAAGTCCCCCGCAAGCGCCGCCTCTTTTATCGGGTATTTTTTCACACCACCACTAAAGACGAATCCCGATGCACCCACCGAGAACTCCCCGGTCACAGGATTTATCGTGTGGGCACCCATGAGTTCAGTGATGACTACCCCGTCTTTTGCCTCTTTCAAAAGATCGGACTCTGTCTTCTCTCCGGGGACGATATAGAGGTTGTTTACGCCGCACGTCGGCGGGGAAGTAACGCCGCCCCTCTCGGCCGAGCCGGTGGGATTTTTCTTCGCCCTCTTTGCGTTTAAGAGGTCATAGAGAAAACAGAGAACCACCCCATCCTTTATAAGCTCCACCCTCCCCTTTGGAATCCCCTCCCCGTCCACGGGGGAGGTGCCGATGCCTCCGGGAAGGAGGCCGTCGTCTACTATCGTGATCTCGGACGAGAAAACCTTTTTCCCCTCTTTTCCCACGAGCATCGATTTCCCTTTGAGGACGTTTTCCCCCAGAAGAGACGAGCTCAAGACTTCGAGGAGTTCAGACGTGACCTGCGGGGTTAGGACGGCGATAAATTTCCCCGTAGGCGCCTTTTTCGCGCCCAGCATCGAGACCGCAAGCTCACCCGCGCGCTTCCCCACGGCCTTCGGGTCGAGTTCTGCATAGGTCGTTGAGAAATCATAGTCCCACCCCATCTCCTGCTCCCCGTCTTCTCGATAGTCGAAATACCCCGTGTCTTTTTTTGTCAGGTCTGATAGGCTGGATACGGCCATCACCATGACCTGAGCCGAAACCACGCTCTTTTTGAAAGCCACATCGATCCCGAGGGAATTTTTAATAAAGACGTCTGCAATTACCTCGGAGTAGCGGGCGTTTCTTACCCTCTTTATCCTCGAATCTATCGCCATCGCCCCCTCTTCTATCGCCATCGCCCGCCCGATCTTATTATCCATCGGGATTTTTTCTATAGTCTCATCATAGATTTTTTCGGCATCGGGGATCTTATCGATGGGTGGGGCGAAGGCGTGGTTCTCATCGGGGGTCGAGTTCTTGGCGCTCGATATGGCATTCTCAACCATGACCCCTATGGCGTCGTCGTCCGGATATGTCGAAAACGAAAATCCCATCCCGCGGCCAACTATAACCCGAAGACTAACCCCGTATGGCTCGGAGAATTTGAAGTCCTCCACCTCCCCACCCTCCGCCTCTATCGATAGGCTTTTGGAGGCTTGATAGTACATCTCGTAGGAATCTACCCCTCTCCTCTTCAATTCTTTTATGATCTTGTCTGATAGGACGTCAAACTTTTTTTTATGATCCACGATTCTTCCCTCAAATAGAATTATGCGTCAAAGGCTTTTAGCGTCTATATAATAACAGAGCTTCCAAATCATGTCAAAGGGGGGATAGTATTTTAATATTATCGTTTTGGGTTGTATATAAAAAACCGAGGTCATAAAGGAAGATCATATTTGCCTTGATGTATGTTAGATCAGTGCTTATTATTAGTTTTGGAATCCTTATATCAGATAAGTATCTATTAGATATGATTAAAGCTAAAGGTGATTCGAAGTCGGCAACTGAAGGGGTCGGCTTTGAAAATATGTCCGAGTACCATCCTTCCCGTACCGGCATATCGGGGATGTTCGATGAGATCGCTAAAAAATACGACTTCCTCAATCATTTTTTGAGTATGAGTGTAGATAAAAGGTGGCGAAAGAGGCTGGTCGGATTGTCGGGGATTTCCCAACGTGATTTGATACTCGATGTCTGCGCCGGGACATGTGATATATCGATTGAATTTGCCCGAATGGGGCAAAGCGGCAGGATCGTCGGCGTCGATTTTTCAACAGAAATGCTAAAAATAGGAAGACAAAAGATAGAAAATCGGGGATATCGGAGAAAAATCGGGCTTTTTTGCGGGGATGCGCAAAGGCTCCCCTTCAAAGACGAGACCTTCGATGTCGCTACTATGGGCTTCGGGCTCAGAAATCTCACAGATTACAGGAGGGGGATAAAGGAAATGGCGAGGGTCGTAAAAAGGGGCGGGCGCATTTTGATCCTTGAATTTGCCCCTCCAAGGGCGACCTCACTCAATATTTTGTATCGCTTCTATCTGACTAAAATTATTCCGATTATTGGCACGATCCTGACGGGCAAGAGGGGCGCCTACCGATACCTCTCGACATCGGTCTCGGGATTTCTTGAACCCTCGGAGGTATTGGAGATCATGCGGAGTGAAGACCTGAAAAACCTCGAGTCATCACCCCTGACGGGTGGGATAGCTTATATATATTGTGGTAAGAGATAGGTAAGTTATCGAAGGAGGTTCAAACTTCACCCTCTTTTACAGGTGACCACGCTCTTAATCCTCTTAATCTAATATCGATATCTCAATCGTCCAAGGCCGGGGGTTTCGTTTCAATGGAGGACATCACGCTGATCCTCCCAATAAAAGCTGGACTTTGCCCTCTCCATCTTTTCCATCTCTGACATGATAAAAACCACGCGGGCAAGGAGTGCAAGATAACTCCTCTTGTCCTTATCAATAATGAGCTTTCTCAACCTCCTGAGGTTCATTATGTCGTCTTTACTGAAGTTCCACCTCTTTACCTTCTCATCCATCTTGTCGATGTATTTCCTTATGGCGTCTCTCTCGATCATGGGTCTTGCGGCGAAAGAAAACGGAAGGAAGGCAAGAACGAAAAAGAGTATAAAGAGGAGGATGATATAGAGCAGGTTCCCGCTGCTTCCGACTATCATCGTTGAGGCATAGAAAGAGACAAAGACGCTTATGAAGGTGCCGAGCGTCATTATGAACTGGCCCGAGATCCGAAACTTCTCTTTCATGAGAAAACAGCTTGGTCTTAAAAAGTGCGGCTTTCGGTTATTTAGTCGAAAGCTTTTTTTCCCTATTTATCTACGTCGAGAGGAAGTATATCTCCAAAACGACCGTTTTAAATCGGGAAAGTCGGTTTTATTAGTCGTTTCTTCCTAGCACTCCCGCACGCAGCAGGAAATAGAGTAGCTGGAGCACCGCAGCGGCCGCCGCCGCAACATAGGTCATTGCCGCAGCCGACAAGACCCTCTTCGCGCCGGACACCTCCTCAGTCATCAGGACCCCTGACGATGACAGTGCGGCGATAGCCCTTTTGCTGGCGTTGAACTCCACCGGGAGTGTAATGATCTGGAATGCCACGGCCGCCCCAAAGAAAACGATCCCGACCTTGATCAGCGATATCGACGAGAAGATGAAGCCGATTATCAACAGGGGCCATGCGAGGTTTGAGCCTATGCTCGCCACAGGTACGAGTGTCGACCTGAGTCTAAGCGGCATATAGCCCGATGCGTGCTGCAGGGCGTGTCCGGCCTCGTGGGCCGCGACCCCGACGGACGCCACGGATTTTCCGGAAAATACGTCGGGGGAGAGCCTCAACATCTTCTTTGAGGGATCGTAGTGGTCGCTCAAAAACCCCCTCGTTGCCTCTATCTCGACATCATTTATCCCGCCGGATCTCAGGATCCTCATTGCGGCCTGTGCACCCGAGAGGCCCGACGCCGTACCCACCTTCGAGTACTTCTTAAAGGTGCTTTTTACCTTTATCGAAGCGAATATCGAAAGGAGGAGCGCAGGCCCCACCAATATATAGTAGAGTGGGTCTAGAGTCAGAAACATCCAAATACCTCCATTATCCTTTATATATAATGTAATGAGTTTGTTTTTCTTGTCAAGGTAATTTGATGACAGTCCTCAAAAAAAGTTTTCAGGCGAAAATCTAAAAAAACAATATCTATTCGAGATATCTCTCAATAAAGTCTATCGACTTCATCCGCTTTCCAAGCTGGTGGTGTAGAAAGGCGAAAAGCGCCTTTTTGATCTCGTCCTTTGATACGGAGTTGTAATTTATCGAGGAGAGCCTCTCTTTTGGGAAATCAAGCGCCAAGGACATGGCCATGACCACACCCCTCGAAAAGCCTATCTTCTGGTCAAGTGGGTCTAAACAATCCGCGCATACCATCCCCCCCGCTCTGGGTATAAAAAAGCCGCCATTGGCCTTTGGATCGGCCTTCCCACACCTAAGGCAGATATTGAGTAATGGCGGTATCCCGAGTTTTTTAAGGGCCCTTAAGGTATAGGTAAAAAGGAGGTCATCCTTTGCCCCCAATTCCGTCAAGGATGCGAGGTATGATATTACGATCTCAAAGAGCTCGGGGGAAGGCTCCCCCTCGGGGGATAGCTCCAAGATGAGCTCCAGTATCAAGGAGGCAAAGACCATGCTTTTTGTGTCGGATGAGATATTCTCGAATGTGTTTATCAGGACTGCGTCCTCGATGAGATAAAGCTCCCTCCCCCTCGGACGATAGACCTTGACGTTAGAGAGTGTCGCAATGTCAAAGGTGTTGACAAAGCGCTTTCTGCTCCTCTTCGCTCCTTTTGCGATCCCCACTATCTTTCCCATCTTCTGGGTGAAAAGTCTTACCAGAAGATCCGATTCCCCCATGTCCCTTGTCTGGAGGACGACGGCGGGGGTAATGATCTTTTTCATTGCCTAAAAAATGATAATGGTGGCGAGGGTGAAGTACATAAACATACTGATGATATCGGTTGTGGTGCTCACGAACGGCCCGGAGGCCACAGCGGGGTCGATCCCAAGTTTATGAAGAACGAGAGGCATCATTGTACCCATTGTAGCTGCGATGGTCATGGATGCGAAGATTCCGAGACCCACCACCAGCCAAAGACTTACAATATTAATATAGAATATATGGGCAAAAATCCCCAGGAGAATTCCGTATGTTACTCCCAGGATTATTCCGACCCTGACCTCTCGGAAGACAACCTGCCAGATCCTTTTTATGTCTATGCTGCCGATGGCGATTCCTCGGACCATTATGGTGGAGGACTGGGAGGCCACGTTTCCCCCCATCCCGGCGATTACCGGCATAAAGGCGGCCAGTACCAAAGCCTGGGCCAAGGTATCCTTAAATATGCCGATGACGAGCGAAGCGATAATCCCCCCCACCCAGCTTGCAAAGAGCCAGGGGAGCCTCGTCGTTGCGCTCTTTATGACCGAGGAAGACCAGGCGTAGTCGTCGACGGCACCCGTGAGTTTTATAATATCCTCGGTTGCCTCATCCTCGAGGACGTCGACGATGTCGTCAACGGTGATACGGCCCACAAGCTTTTTGGAGTAGTCGACGACGGGAATCGTTATAAGGTCGTATTTCGCAAACATCCTCGCGACATCCTCCTGGTCGACATCTACGGTGACGTTGATGGGGTCTGTGTCCATTATACTGGAAACCTTTTTATTCGGTAAGGCGAGGATAAGCTTTCTTAAGGGGAGGACACCCGTCAGTTTTCCGAAGCGGTCGACGACGTATACGTTGTGGATGTCTTCAATCTCCTTGGAAATTGAGCGGATCTCCTCTATGGCGGTGGCGACCGTGTCATCCTCCGCTACACTGACAAGCTCGGTCTGCATGATTCCGCCTGCGGAATCCTCGTCGTAGCTCATGAGCATCTGGATGTCCTCGGCGTCCTCTTCGTCTATCTTCTCCAAGACCTCCTGAGCCATCTCATCTGGGAGGTCGTCGATGATGTCGGCGGCGTCGTCAGATTCGAGATCGTCGACTATCTCGGATAGCCTTTTACTCTGTATATCGGTTAGGATGAGCTGTCTCGTTTCATCGTCCAATTGAACAATTACATCGGCGGCGGCTTTTGTGTCGAGAAGCGAGAAGACGAGCTTTTTTTCCGTGGGGACGAGATACATGATGAACTCCGCGATGTCGGCCGGGTGGAAATTCTTGATCTCGGCGAGGAGCTCGCGGATGTCGTCATCCCTTATGAGGTCTTTTAGCCTTTTGGTCTTGCTTTTCGCCTTCGTCATGACATTCGTCACCAAAAAAAAGAGCGCCATTTTCGGCACAATAGTTATAGCGGCTAAGTTTGACACAAGACTCCCATAAAGTCAAGATATAAAACAGGAATCCAATTGACCCCAAAGACATGTTCCTATATCATTTTACCAATGCTTGCCAGAGAGCCTTGTCCCCTCCATTTTTAGTTGACAATGTCGCATAAAATATGTTACCTAAAGTAACATTTTTAAATTTTATATTGAGAGGATTACTAAGATGAAACTCAACTATAAAAAGACATTTCTGATTGGGCTCGGCTTTTTCGGGGTCACAATCGTATGGACACTATATAACGCATTTGTGCCGATAATCCTGAGTGGCTTCATAACCTCAATCACGATCATCGGCCTGATTATGACCCTCGACAATTTGCTCGCCGTAACGGTGCAGCCCATCGTGGGTGCCATAAGCGACAAGACAAAGACAAAGATAGGGAGGCGCATGCCCTATATACTTATAGGGGCGCCCATCGCGGCGATCTTCTTCGCCCTGATCCCGATCGTCAAAATATTATGGCTCCTAATCTTTTGTGTCTTCATGATGAACATCTTTATGGCGCTCTTTCGCTCTCCGGTAATAGCCCTCATGCCCGATATCATTCCGTCTCCATTGCGGAGCAAGGCGAACGGAGTGATCAACTTCATGGGAGGGGCGGGGGCGATAATCGTCTTCTTTATCGGGGGGCCGCTCTTTGATATCAACAGAAATATCCCCTTTTTCGGTCTCGCGGTAGTGATGCTTGCCGCGATAATTCTGTTATTTATCACGATAAAAGAGCCCAAACAGATCCCCCACCAGGATGCGGAGGATATCTCGTGGCAGCTCGTCAAGGTCTCGACGATAGCCATCGTTGTGGGAGTGGTAGCATTTCTGGTGTTGAACAAGACAGGTGTCCTGGACACCTTTTTTGGTAATGTACTGAAACCCTTCGGTTCACAAGACCCCGCAGACCTGACGGTTGCAGCCTATCAGGGTCAGATACTGATGGCGATCGTCTGTTTCGCTTTTATCGTTTTTATAACCATCTTCAAGAAGGTGGATAAAAACTCGATCTTCATTTTCCTATCGATCTTCTTCTGGTTTTTCGGATACAACGCGGTGGAGACCTTCTTTACGCTTTACGGCGTAAATTTCCTGTGGATCTCCGCTGGTAAGGCGGCAATAATTTTGGGTATATTCTCAACGACCTTTGTCATCTTTGCCATCCCCAGCGGCATGATAGCGACTCGAATAGGTAGACGAAAGACCATTATGGCGGGCCTCGCAGCTCTAGCTGTATTGTTGGGCGTTATGAGCTCAACTACCTCTGTGCTTCTGATCATCGGCATAATGTTTTTGGGGGGAATTTGCTGGGCGGCGGTAAATATCAACTCCTATCCGATGATATGCGATATCACCACAGACGAGATGCTGGGAACTTACACCGGTCTATACTACTTCTTC
>CAZDOD010000099.1:0-5817 GCA_964506935.1 uncultured Thermodesulfobacteriota bacterium
AACCCCTCCGGCCATAGCGACTTTCCTTGGACCGACCTTATCCTGCCACCTTCCGGCAAAGATCATGGCAATGGCGAATACAAGGATACTTACTGAAAATATCCATTGTGTCTCCGTTGCCGTGAAATTAAACTCCGTAAAACCGTCAAATTTTCCTTTGAGATAAGGTGTGAACACAGACCAGGCGTATAATGCACCCAAATTGAGCTGGACAAGAATAGCACCAACTACAACAAACCAACGATTCATCACTTTCTCATTCGACATTAATAACCTCCGAAATTACAAAATCAAAGTCCCTTCAGTTTCAGTTCGAAATTCCAATTTCACAAAAAAGAACAATAAAAAATTTAACAAGTTACTATATACTATGATGCAGTCCCTTGTCAAGCAAAAAAATGAATGACCACTCAATCATTCTTACAGTGACCCCGTAGGGAATTTTATTTCTAAACCCTGCTGATATAAATTAACATTCAGACTCTCTTTGGAAAATCGGGATGTCTTAGAATAGCAATCCCCCAAAAAAAGGCAGTATTGGACATCTTTTTCGATCTTTAGTAAAAAATCCTTATTTATTGACAAAAAATTTGCCACAACGTATAATTCCTTTCAGATTATACTAATGAGATTTGAGTTTTCAGAAAATAACTCATCATCAAAGACCAAAACATAGACTCGAAGGCTCGGTTTTTGCCGAACGTCTTTTTTAGAGAAGCTTTCATATAACATTTCCAGCCAGTAAAAACTTTTTAGACCGAGCAATTAGACACTGCGAGGACCAACCATGCCCAACATTTTAAATAGAGTAAAAATCCGCTATCACTCCCCGGAGGCCTTCTGCGCTCAGTATAAAAAGAACATCGTCCATTTCGGCCTGTTCGCCCCTTCCCCAACCCCCCTGCCGGTAGACACGCCCGTGGAACTGATAATAACAATCCCAAAGGTTGAGGAGCCGTTTGTAATCCAGGGCAAGGTAGTCTCATCGGTAGATGAAGAGACGGCCAAGGCAACAGGATGGCAGAGGGGTATGGCCTTCATGTTCGACCGCGAACAAAAAGACAGGCTAAAAAAACTCCAAGACGACCTCAGGCGAAATAAGATCTACTGTGAGATGCTAAACCTCTCGGACGGGATCGAGGCGGATCTTAAGCTGAAAACCGAACCGCGACCCGAAGCGAAAACGGCAACGAGGGAAGGTTATGCATCGAGAGCCCCCTTTGCCCGAAAGGAAGAACCGACGTCAGCTCCAGGGACCGAATCACCCGCTGATATCAAAGAAGAACGCATCGACCGCATGCGGAAGGTAATCCGTGAGGGCGAGTCGTTAAGAAAGGTGGAAAAACAAAAAGATGAGTATACTCCTCCCCCCACCCCCA
The DNA here is from genome assembly GCA_964506935.1 of uncultured Thermodesulfobacteriota bacterium. GTDB lineage: Bacteria > Desulfobacterota > Zymogenia > Zymogenales > Zymogenaceae > CAZDOD01. Next base: position 1,380 of record CAZDOD010000099.1, read on the forward strand.
CCTATCCGGCAGGCGATAAGATAAAGAGGGATTTCACCCTCGAAGAACGAAAGCAGATGGAGCCGGTCACGGTATTCGTCCTCAATCTCGTAAAGGCAATGCTCCGCTCGGGCTACTACGCCCCCGACCATCCGGGGAGCCGTAAGGCAAAAAAGGGGATATACGACGAGTTTATCAAAGTCGTCGTTGATAGGCCCGACCTGACCCTGTTCAGCCGCGAGACGAGGCATCGCTTCGACATCCTGATATCAGGTGTCGTCGAGGGTAATGCCAGTCTGAGGGAACTCATCGGATTGGAGCAGGCCGAGATATTCATCCCGAAATTCAAGGAATATTTCAACAGAAAAAGGCTCGTCAGCTTTTCGCTCAAAAACAGTCTTGCGCTCGAGCAGTTCGAGGACTTCATCGATATCATGAGCGATCCCAAAGTCGACAAGGGTGAGGAAGGCGAGGTGGGAAGCCTCCTTACGAACGCCCTGGTTGAGAGGGGGATCACGGATGTCTCGACACTCTTCATGGACGACATCATCATCCTCGAGCTCAAGCTCCCGTGGAGGGTCGAGCTTGCCATACAGCGCCTCGCCAAGGACTTAAAAGTCCTTCCGATGTTCAAGGGAAAGAGCGAAGAGGAAATCCAGGGCATGAAGATCCGAATTGTAAAGGACATCATAAGACCCCTGAGAGAGCCGCACCTGTTAAAGGACATCGTCGTCAACTGCCACGTCATAGCCAAGCACGTCGCCGTCATCGACACCGAAGATCTGGAACGGACTATCATCAGCTCATTCCCCATGGAGATCCTCGTGCCCACATCAGAGTATGTGTTTGAGGAATTAAAAAGGATCGAAGGGGAACTCGAAAAAAATCCCGGCCATCCCGCCCTGATTGAACGTCTCGAGGGCGTAAAAAGGATACTCAAGTGGGTGTCGAGAAGGGTGGTGGTCGAGGGAATCAGTGTAAACGATAAATTTTTCGAGCAACTCTATAATTATAAAATACTGGATTTTGAAGAGCTCCCGGATACCGTCAAAAGCCACGTCAATGCCCTCAAGCTCGTCAAGGAATTTAAAGAAACCCCCTCCTATTACATGAAAAAGTTTGATGATGCAAAGACTGAGGAAGACGTCTACCTGTTTATGACGTTCTTTCGGCGAATCCTTCCCGATATGCTCGATCTCGGGGCATATGACCTCTTACTTTTGGTCACGAAATCGGTGCAGGCGAAATTCAGACACCACCCCGAATACAAGCTGGGGAGACTCGCCTCGCTTGAGGATCCCGTCCAGTTTATATGGGAGGATTCGATCAGCATCCTTGAGAAGAAGTTCGGTGGCGGAAAAGATGAGGCGATGGTCGTCGTAAAAGAGATAGTCGAGCTCCTCGGGGAGTACGGTGTCGAGCTTCTGGTCCATCTTCTGATGCAGAGCCAAGACAGCTTCGTGCGAAAGAACGCCGTCAAGGCCTTGATCAACATGGGGGATGACGCAATCAATCCCATAATCAAGATACTCAAAAACCCTTCCAACCCGTGGTATTTATACCGCAACGCCCTTGCCGTCATCTCCCAGATCGGACGGGAGAGTGATTTGGGGATCGTCGGCAGGTTCCTTCGCCATTCGGATTTTAGGGTACGCGAAGAGGCGCTCAACGCACTTGGCACCGGGCGATTCCCACTGAAATCGCAGTGGATACTCACGAACCTAATGGATATTATTCAGACGCAAGAACATAAAGATTCCAGTGATAAACTCGCACCGGCGAGACTCAAGGCGAAGGCGATCGAGACACTGGCGCTCTTGGGAAACGCCACGGTAACAGAAGATAAAAAGGTCGAGGATGTGCTCCTCGATATCGTCAGGCCCAAAAAAAGGTGGTCTTTTAGGTTGTCGGGAGGGACTAAGCGAAGCGCGGCGAAAAAGGAGGAGGAATACACGATTAAGATCGCCGCCCTATCGGCACTGGCCAAGATCGGCACCCGCAAGTCACTGCCCAAATTGAGAAAGCTCTCGGACAAGGGCGACATGGTGATATCGAAGGGGGCCAAACAAGCCTTATCGCAGATACAGTTGAGAGAGGTGGGAAAGCCTTAAGAGACGACTACATCCTCAATTTATTATGTTGTAATAAAATGTAGTTCTCAAAATAAAAAAAATCAACACTAACATCTTTTTTTAAAAAGTAATGCCATTTTTAAAAAAGAATAAAGTGAAAATTACTGACAACAAATCAGATAAAGCCCCCCGCACACTCGAACCCGAGAAATTAAAATCACTCTACAAAAGGCACAAGAGAGTAACTCTAACCCGGATAGGTGCCTCAGCGATCGTATGTGTCGGCTTATTTTTTGCCTTTTTTATTGATGTCATCGAATTTAAGACTTTTTTATACACCATTTCTTGTATTATCTTTCAACTCCTTATTAGCGTTCCTAGCTTGCTCATAATTAGAAAGATTAAGAGTCTGCGGGGACACGAACTTTTTTCCCTCTCTGTCAGTTTATTTGAAATCCTCGGGTATACAGCAGCCATCTATTTTCTGGGCGGAATTATGGCTACATTTCTTTTACTGATGTATTCAGCTAATATTGCCTACGCCGGAATGGTAGCGCCAGGGAGGACCGCATTTATCATTGCGACTTTTAGCTCACTCTCCTTCACGGCAATGGTTTTATTGGTCCATTTCGGCATACTTCCACATCAAAAAGTCGGTATCGCCGAAGTCCCTTATGACCTAAAAATGCAGCTTGTTATTGTCTTAGTAACTACAATGTTGCTTTATATAGTTGCCTATATCTCGTCACGGACATCCATCGTTGTAAAAAGGAGCAAAGAAAAGCTTGCAGAATCAGAAAGTAGATATCGTGAACACGTTGAAAATATCGGAGATATCGTCTATGTCCTGGACAGAAATGGGAAAATCAAATATGTCAATAAGGCGTTGGAAAGGCTTTTGGGGATTTCACTGGATGATCTCAGGAAAAAGAAGCTAAAAGAAATTGTAACTCCGCAAACATACGGGGAGTTACAGGATATCATAAAAAAACGAGAAAACGTAATGGATGGGAAGGCCTTCGAAATTTCCATACTATGTCAAGATGGATTGGAGAGGACCTACGAGGTACGTGAAAGGGTATTGATGGCAGATAATAAAATTGCTGAGATACATGGTATCGGGAGGGATATTACAGATCGGAAAAAAATGGAGGAGCAGGTCATTCAATCACAGAGAATGGAGGCGGTCGGGGCGTTGGCAGGGGGGATAGCACATAATTTTAACAATATACTCGTGGGAATAATGGGATATTCGGAGTATCTTGTCTCAAAAAAGGAGTTGGATGATCCCGACTACAAGGCCTTAAATACCATACACGAAGGCACAATTCGGGCATCGGAGCTCACCTACCAGCTCCTCCATATTGCAAGAGGGGGAGAATATAAACGAACGGAATTAAACCTAAATGACGTAGTTGAAAGTGTCCATACCTTGATTAGTGGGAGCTTTTTTTCATCGATAGAGATAAATACATATCTTGCTGGTGACCTTATGGTTATGGAGGGAGATATAGGTCAGCTTGAGCAGTGCCTTTTGAATTTATGTATTAATTCCCGGGACGCAATGCCCAAAGGCGGAAAGCTAATTATTGAAACCAAAAATCAAAAATTGGATCAAGATTTTGTAGAAACTCACTTTGGTGCACAGGAAGGAGATCATGTGGTCTTATCTGTCACCGATACCGGTATCGGTATGACAGAAGAGGTAAAAGAGCACATCTTTGAGCCCTTCTTCAGCACGAAGGATCAAAAGAGGAGTACCGGCATGGGGCTTTCTTCCGTATACGGTATCGTTAAGAACCACGGTGGCATGATAACGGTTTACAGCGAGGTAGGCGAAGGGAGCACCTTTAAGCTCTATTTTCCGGCGGCGGGAGAGCATGGAGATGAAACTCCTTCCATTAGGAAGAACAAAAAGCCCAAGGTGAACGCAACGATACTTATTATAGATGATGAACCGATAGTCACAGAGACGTGGAAGGATTTCCTTTCGGCAGAGGGTTATCTTGTCATCACCGCAAAAGATGGAAAGGAAGGATTGGAGATCTTTCGAAAGAAGAAGAATGAGATTGACCTGGTAATCCTCGATTACATCATGCCTGAGATGGGGGGGGAGGAAATCGTGACTCATCTCAAAGGGATAAATCCAGATGTAAAGATATTATTGTCTTCCGGTTATAGTGAAAACGCAAAGACAAAAGAAATCCCGGCGGAAAATGCCGACGGGTTCATACAGAAACCTACTCGACTGAGCGAGTTGAATAGGAAGATTATTGAAATACTGGTTAAGGAATAGGTGACTTTTAGATAAGACCTTAAATCAAAGAAAGCAAAGATCATCCGATGCGATGAGGCACTGATTTAAAAATCTATCAGCCTATATATCA
>CAZDOD010000099.1:5827-10550 GCA_964506935.1 uncultured Thermodesulfobacteriota bacterium
TCACCTTTGGTAAATCTTTTAGCAACAACCCCCCCTAAAATTTCCCTGAGAAGAAAATCAGATACACAATAAGCCCCCGTCTCTGCATCGGGCCCTTGAGCCTGAAGAGCACCCGCCCATCGGCGTCGGTGACCCTTGTTTCCGTGACGTAGCCCATGACCTCCCCATCGGAGCCTGTCATCACCCCTTCTTCATCCACATCGGCCACTAGCCCGTAGTGGACATCCCTGACGACGACTTCATCCCCGATCATCTTGATCATGCCGATGTTGCTATTTTCCGCATCGAAGACGAACCCCTTCATGTCAATCCTCCCCATAACCCATCTTGTGGAATCCATGATCTTTGTGTCCGAGTCGATAATCGCCCTCGGCACAAAAAGGTTATCCGAGACCACGAGCTCATCGGCAAGCGCCGACGTTGCACCTAAAAGGAAGACACAAAAAACCAAAGCTATAATCAATTTCTTCATAATCACTCTCTTCATCTGAGACCTCGCTTATATTTTCGTATTGGGCAAAATAATATCTTTATAAAAAACCTGAAAACCGTGTGGCTAAATGAAATCTCCATATTCTTATGGCAGGAGCCTTTTTATTGGAGGCGAATTTTGATCAATTCATCTTCTTGTAATAATCGGGATAGAGTTCTTTGGCACAATCCGGGCAGATGCCGTGGCTGAAGTCGGCCTCGGAATTGTCGCGAATATACATTTCGAGCTGTATCCACCTCCCATCTTCATCCTTGATCTTTTTGCAAGACGCGCAGATATTGATGATACCCTTCAATTTTTTTTCGTTCTTCTTTAGGGCATCTAGAAGATCGACGATCAATTTCTTCTCCCAATCTGAAAGTTCCCGCTTTGTTATATCCCTCAAAATAGCGATAAAAACATCCTCCCCCTTTAGCTCAGCGATACACACACTCGCCTCTACCGGGACAACCTTGCCATCACCACTCATGATAAAAAGCTCAATATATTTCGTTTCTTGAGCCTCTAGCAAATCAGTGATCAGCTTCTTGTAATGCATTACCCTGTCTTCAGGAAAGAGCTGCCATATCTCCATACCGATGAATTTCTTTGACGGTATCCCGAAAAACTCCTCCGCTTTTTTATTCGCCTCGAGGATAGATCCGCTTTTCATATTCGATATAATTATGGAGTCGTTAGCCCTTTCTAGTATGGTGCGGTATTTTTCGGCCGATTCGTGAAGTTTCTTTCTGGTATACTTGTTATATAAAGCGACCTCTATGGCCGCCTTTATCTCCCTGTCCTGAAAGGGCTTCAGGACGTATCCAAAGGGCTCGACGAACTTCGCCCTTTCTATATATTTATCGTTGGCATGTGCCGTCAAAAAAATGATCGGGATATCAAGCTCGGCCTTGATCGCCTCCGATGCGTCGATCCCGTCCATCTCTCCCGGCATAACGATATCCATCAGGATCAGGTCCGGCATAAGGAGCCTCGCCTTCTCCAGAGCCGCTTCCCCGGATGTTGCCATCCCTACAACATCGTATCCCATCAATAAGAGAATCTCCTCGAGATACATACTTACGCTGATCTCGTCATCGACTACCATTATCTTGTGCATTGATCACCTCGCGATTTTTTCGGTTTGGATCATATGGAAAATTTCATCCCCCGATATCGCCTCGACTCCAATCACTCAGATCCCCCCTACCCCCCAAATCCCTTTATAATAGTTTAACACTTACTTGGCGTTATTTGCAATATCTATCTTACCGGACATCCCGTTTTCATGCGACTCTATATTGACAAATCTCAGATGTGGGCTATAATTTCACTTAATCCTATCCTCAAAAAAGCAAAAGGGGAAAAGATGAGAAGGAAAACCCACCTTATAGTAATCTTTTTCGTGGTCCTCGCACTTTTTTCGTGCAAAGACATCTTCGGCCCGCTGCCAAAGGACGTAACCTTAAAAGACAGGTTTGACGTCAAGCTCTCCGGGAAAAGCTACGGGACGCTAAAGCTCATAAAGTGCGTCAATATTGACATCACGAACTGCAAGATAAAAAATCTCGTCATCGAGGATTCGGTAAACATAGAAGTGGTCAAATCGACCTTTAACGGCGAAGGCACCGCCGTCGTCTCAAAGAAGTGCATGGCCGTCTCGATCTCGGGCTGCAAGTTCACGGGAAATTACGAAAGCCTCCTGTCTGAGACGAGGTCGATTGACGTCAGGATAAAGTAGATTTGTGTCGGGGATGAGATAAAACGGCGGCCGGAGATTTTTTCTTTGAAATTAGATATTTGATGTTTAGATCTTTGAGGTTTTTGGGTGCGGCATCGAGAAGGGCCGTTCGGCCGGAGAAAATTTGGTTGGGCCAAATAACGGGTGAATTGAAGCCCCGTTACCCCTTTCCAAGGTCAAGAAAAGCTTCAAATATCGACCCCCCGATCCCTAGGGCCTCCGGGCCCCTCTCCCTTACATAGTCGATGATATCTTTCAGCGTGATTACAGAATAGACCGGGATACCTGTCTTCTCCTCGACGACCTTGGAGAATATCTCGCCGTCGCCCCCCCGCTCCATCCTGTCTACCACGACGATTATCCCGACAACGGAAGACCTCGTTGCCCCCGCTATCATCTCAACCGTATCCACCTTGGTCTTCCCGTCTGTGAATACGTCGTCGACGATAAGCGCCCTCTTTTTTTTGTTTGCGAGATCCGCACCGATAAAGACCCCCGCCTCGCCGTGCCCCTTGGCCTCTTTCCTGTCGTAGGCAAAGCCCTTGTTCTCACCGTATTTTTTGAAAAGATAAAGCGACGCCGCCGACGCCAGCGATATCCCCTTATATGCCGGGCCGAAGAGGACGTCGAAGGAGTCGACACCGATGTCATTTGCGATCTTGTCGGCGAGTATCTCACCGAGTTCGCTCAGCCCCGATCCGTCGGCGATCCCGCCGATGTTGATGAAATATGGAGATTTTCTTCCGCTCTTTAGGGTAAAATCCCCGAATTTCAACGCCCCGTGATTTATCAGGAGCTCAACCGCCCTCTTTTTTAGATCGTCCATAATATTTCGTTTATTTTATATATACGAGGTCCTTCAATTTTTCGACCGCCTTTTGAGCCTTCGAGGTATATCTAAAATACTCGATATCACCCGCACTGCCAACTTTAATCCGTTTTTCGTTTAGTGAATCAGAAGCAAAGCGATATATCTATTTGTATAATATATCTCCGCATCGTAGAGGTCAATAAATATCAGAGATTTTAATTCTATCAAATAAAACCTTTTTTTTACAGGTCATAATAAAAATTTTTGGCCGATTAGAGTCTCGTTTCCATATGACGTCTTTTGATGTCGAAGTTTTTTCTTGACATCTTTTTCTTGCAGTGATAGTTTATGAATGACTACTCATTCATGGGGAGGGTGGTATTTTTTTGGGAAAGACACTATACTTAGAATAATTTATGAAATAGTATATAAATTTAAGGGGGAATAAGATGAGCAATCTAATTGTTGATATGCGCGACGCACGCTTCGTCCTCTACGAGCAGCTCGAGATAGAAAAGCTCACCGAGAGGGATAAATTCAAGGAACACTCGAAAGACATCTTTGATATGGTCCTTGACGAAGCCGAAAAACTTACGTTAAACGAAATTTTTCCCACGAGCGAAGAGAGCGACAGGGTTGGGGCGCAATACGATCCGAAGACCCACCAGGTCACTACGCCTGAAAGTTTCAAGAAAGCCCTCAAGGCCTACAAGGAGGGCGGATGGATCGCCATGGCCGAAAAACCCGAGGTCGGGGGACAGGGCCTACCCAATTCACTCCACATGGCGTGTACCGAGCTATTCACCGGGGCAAATTTCGCTTTCATCGCCTTTCCGGGCCTCGCCCACGGTGCAGCCCGCATGATCGAGAATTTCGGCACAGACGAGCAAAAAAACACCTACATGTCCAAGATGTACGAGGGCGAGTGGCTAGGCACGATGTGCCTCACAGAGCCGGGTGCCGGATCAGAGGTGGGGGCGACAAAGTGTAAGGCAACACCGAACGACGACGGCACCTACTCCATCGTCGGCACCAAATCATTCATCACCTCGGGTGAGCACGACCTGTCGGAAAATATCATCCACACCGTACTCGCCAGGATCGAGGGTGACCCGCCGGGGACGAAGGGTATCTCAATCTTTATCGTCCCGAAATACCTCGTCAAAGAAGACGGCTCACTCGGAGAGAAAAACGATCTCTACTGCAGCGGTATCGAGGAAAAGATGGGAATCCACGGCTCGCCGACAACCACCCTCAACTTCGGCGACAACGGAAAATGTGTCGGCTACATGCTCGGAGATCGGATGAAGGGTATGAAAGTCATGTTCACCATGATGAACGAAGAGAGGATCTTCGTGGGACTCCAGGGTCTCGCCACGAGCTCCGCAGCATATCTCCATTCCGTCCAGTATGCAAAGGAGCGCGTCCAGGGGCCAAACTACACAAAGATGATGGAAAAGGACGCTCCATCCGTCCCGATAATCCAGCATCCCGATGTGAAGAGGATGCTGATCCGCATGAAGGCCTACGTCGAGGGTATGAGGGGGCTCCAGTACTTTATGGGATACTTGATCGACAATGTCGAGACCACAGACGGCGAAGATAAGGCCCGCTGGCAGGGGCTCCTCGACCTTTTGATCCCTGTCTGCAAGGGGTACCAGACCGATATGGTATGGGACATCACGGGTCAGGCCATCCA
>CAZDOD010000100.1:0-10497 GCA_964506935.1 uncultured Thermodesulfobacteriota bacterium
TAACGATGATATTGTTTTTTTCGGCAAAATCAACGACTTCTTTGAAAAAATCATCCGTTGCCACGGCCGATGTGGGATTATTGGGGTAGTTGATGAACATAAGTGTTGCCTTTTTGGCAACATTTTTCGGTATCGAGGACAGGTCGGGGAGAAATCGGTTTTCGGAGAGAAGCGGCAGGCTGTATATCTCACCGCCGGCGAAGGAAGACGTTATGGCGTATACCGGATAGGACGGCTCAGGGACGAGGACGACATCTTTGGGATTTACGAAGGCGAGCGGTATATGAGAGAGCCCCTCCTTTGAGCCTATGACCGAGATGACCTCATCCGCGGGATCGATATCTACATCGAATCTCTCCCTGTACCAACCGGCGCATGCCTCCCGAAATTTCTCCATTCCCTTATAGAAGGGATACCTGTGATTTACGGCCCTCTCCGACTCCTTCTTTAACACCTCGACGATCTGGGGGGGCGTGGGGAAGTCGGGGTCGCCGACGCCGAGGTCTATGATATCAGCACCCCTCTTTATCATCTCGTTTTTTATCCTGTCGATCCTGTCAAACAAATAGGGGGGGAGTTTTTCTATACGATCTGCATACTCGACCTTCATACGGTATTCGGACCTCCTCACCTTAAATAATATATACCAAATAATAAAAAGAGAGCCCGCTATCGACTCTTTTTCTACTTCAAGACGACATCAATTATTTGATCACTTTGCCACGGCTATGTTTTTCAGCGTCCCTATCCCCTCGATCGTTACCTCGACAATATCACCGGCCTCTATCTGTCCTATCCCCGACGGGGTCCCGGTTGCAATGACGTCACCCGGGAGGAGTGTCATCACGCCGGAGATAAACGACAGGAGCTCAAAGGGCCCGAAGCTTAACATCGATGTCCTTGATGACTGCACCACATCGCCGTTCAGCCTCGTCTCTATCTTGAGATCCGATGGATCGAGCTCCGTCTCAACCCATGGCCCGATCGGGCAGAAGGTATCGAAGGACTTCGCCCTCGTGAACTGGACATCCAATGCCTGCAGGTCACGTGCGGTGACGTCGTTCAGGCACGTGTAGCCGAAGATATATTCATTTGCGTCGGAGACGGAGACGTCCTTCGCCTCCTTTCCGACGACTATCGCCAGCTCCCCTTCGTAATCGACCCTCTTTGACACATTAGGGAGGATGATATCTTCGTCCGGCCCTATAACCGATGTCGACGGCTTCAAAAAGAGGAGCGGTTCCTTCGGTATCTCCATATTCAGCTCTTTTGCGTGATCGATGTAATTTAGTCCCACCGCCACGATCTTTGAGGGTGCCGTCGGCGCAAGGAGGAGGACATCGGATATCAAAAATCCCATTTTGTCGTCAAATTCCGCCTCTTCGTCCTCTTCGATCATTATGATCTCATCGCCGGAGACGGCCCCGTACCTCACATCGCCGTCCTTAAAAAACCTTGCAATCTTCATAATAATTCCAACTAAGATTTCAGGCCCAAAACATCCTGCATATCATATAATCCGGGCCCCTTGTTTATCACCCACTTTGCCGCCCTCACCGCTCCCTTCGCTAAGGTCATGCGGCTGTGGGCCTTATGGGTAAGCTCTATCCTCTCGCCGATGCCCCCGAAGACCACAGTGTGCTCTCCGACGATATCGCCGGCCCTTACGGCAAAGATACCTATTTCCTTTTCGGTCCTCGCCCCGACATTCCCCTCACGGCCGTAGACTCCGACCTTTTTAGGATCCCTCCCCAGACTTGACGTAATTATCTCGAATAGTTTTTTTGCCGTGCCGCTCGGGGCGTCGACCTTTTTATTGTGGTGCGCCTCGATGATTTCGATATCGAAGTCGTCCCCCAGAATCCCGGCGACCTCACCAGCAAGCTTAAAGAGGAGATTTACGCCGACGCTCATATTGGGCGCCATGACAATCGGTATCTTTTCGGAGTACTTTTTTATCTTTGATACCCCATCGTCATCCTGCCCCGTCGTCCCCGTCACCGCCGGAACTTCCATTTTCGCACAGACAGAAAGCGCCGCCCTCGCCCCTTTCGGCGTCGAAAAATCGACCAGGACGTCAGCGCCGCCTATCGCCGACTCGATGTTATCTGTGATCTTTACCCCGAGATCGGATACCCCGGCAGAGACTCCTGCGTCTCGCCCGATGTCGCTATGTCCAGCCATCTCAATCGCTCCGGAAAGGCTAAGTTCAGGATCATCTGTCACGGCCAAGATCATCATCTTTCCCATCCTCCCCGCAGAACCCATGACGGCGACATTAATCATGAGAGCTCTCCTTTTTTTCCGTATTTTTAAAAATAGAGGACATTAAAAACGTAATCCCGAATCTATTACTGTGATTCCTCTTCAATCTCTCCGGCCACCTTGACATCTCCGATGGATTCGGTCGTCGTAAGCTTGTCCTCAAAGCGGGAAAGCTTACGGTGTGCATCGTCATATTTATTCCTGGCGTTTGTGAGATGTGTGCCAAGCACCTCATAGTCATTTCTGAACTTCGCAAAATCAACGTTAAGGCGATTGATGTAACCCAGTATCTCCCTTGCGTTCTCCTCGATCTGCATACCCTTGAGACCCAGGACTATGGCCGCAAGATAGGCATAGAAACTATTCGGTGAGACGGGGATTACCTGCCTCTTGAGGGCGTAGTTCTGAATGTTTTTGTCGCCCCCGAGGTCTTCGTCGCGGATGATCGTCTCATAATAGATATTCTCGGCCGGAATATACATCAGGGCGAAGTCGAATGTCCCCTCCTCGGGCCTGATATATTTTTCGGCGATATCGTCAATCAATCTCTTTATGTCGGTCACGAAGGCCCTCTTTGCGGCCTTCTTCTCATCTCCTGATGCATTAATATATCTCTTGAAATTATCGATCGGGAATTTCGAGTCTACGGGGACTAGCCCTTTGCCGAGCTTGATTACGGCATCGACCTGCTCCCCGGTCGAGAAGGTGTACTGTATTTTGTAGTTCTTTGGGGGCAGAATCTGGCTCAAAAGGTCCCCCAGAAGAAATTCTCCGAATCCCCCTCGTAGCTTCGGCGATTTCAAGATATCCTGGAGGCTTGATATGTCTTTTCCGACGTCGAGTATTCTTTTCTGGGATTCATCAAGACGGACAAGCGATTCATGAACGGTTACGAGGCGCTTTGCAACGCTATCCTGGGTCCTCTCAATGGCCCCGGTGCTCTCGACCAACCTCTTGTCGATCAGCTCCTGAAATCCCTTGAGCCGGTTGTTGACCGAATCGATGATCTGAACAAGCTGCTGGTTAACGGCAAGTGTATTCCCATCGAGGGCCTTTATGATCTGGCCGTAAGTCCCCGAGACCTCCCCCTTCTTGAAACGCCTCATCTGAAAAAAGAGATAAGCGACTAGAACGATAAGCAGAAAGAATACGAAGACGAGAGAGTAAATCAGGATTGAGCCGTGTTCTTTTAAAAATGAAATTTCCAACATGGCCAATATACTACCAATTTTTCGATGTCATGTAAATCTATTTTTCGACCTTCCGATTTTTAGCCTCTAATATCAGAAAGTAGTACCCCTCGATCCTCCTCAACCTGTTTTCATACCAGGCATAATAGAAGATGTAAGGGACCAAGAGAAGAAAGAGTAACCCCCCCAAGAGCATGAAGGGAAGCGAATATTCACCCCCATCTAGGGCCTGTGGTAAGATAATAAAGAAAAGGATCGATACGAGGGCGAAGGCACCGAAGTGCATCTTGCGCTCTTCCTTGAAATACTCGATCTTCTTTTCGTGGACTTCGAGGAGCCACGAGAGGTCTTCTCGGCCGAGTTTCTCAATATTGCGAAACTTGTCTTTCAGGTTCTTCTCATAAAAATCGATCGTTCGAGGCATGGCAAAACCTCCATATTGACATTGATTTTTTTATATACGGCTTTTCGCCATTATAAAAGACAAATTCTCGGCGGTCAAGGGCGTGATCATTCTCAATCGGTGGAGATGACGGAATATCTTCGATACTAAAAAATTCGATCTCTTTTTGACACATTCAAGATTTCGTTTTATAATACAGGATAATCAATTCGATGGAATTGGATTTTACTATTTTGCATGAAGGATTTTTAATACCTAAAAAATCTCGGGAGGATAAGATGAAGAGGTTTATCTTGGCCCTTGTGGCTATTTTTCTTTTGTCCTTTTCGGTCTCGGCGTTTGCCGAGGCGCCGGAGCTGATCCCCGCCGACACCATACCACCGGGAGCGGGGGAGCTTATCAATGTAAGCACCTTCGGAACAAAGGCCGATTACTACATCTGCTATACATTCAAAGATCCATACGGCGGCATTGTGACCTACGTATATCAGGTTGGCGGTTCCAGGGTTGCGAGCGCGAGTGACCTCCGCATCTTTTTATCGCACATTATTAGGCCAACTAAATAGCTCGCAAAGCGGTATCACATTGATCTACACCGAGATTGGTGTATTGCGGTTTTTGTAACACTACTTTTAAGGAGTCTTTTTTGAAGAAGACGTTATCTTTGATCCTGTGTGTCTTCTTTCTGGCAGTCTTTGGCTGTGTTATAACCCCCCGTATAGGGGAGCCTTCCCGGACTTACCATGACACTTCCGAGGAGGCGATAAACCTCTATAATCTCGGAGTAATAGCCTATGATTCGGGAAATTATGACGCCGCCCTGGAATATTTGAATCAGGCACTTCAACTCTGGGATGGAGATGAGCCCGGCAAGGTGAAGTTCACCCTAAAGAGGGCACAGATCTACTCCGCGATGGGAAACCTTGACCTCTCGCTCGCGGACCTAAAGCAGGTGATCTCCATTTCCCCAAACATGCCCGAGGCCCACTACGAGATGGCCCTTCTTAATTACAAAAAGGGGAATATTATCGAGGCCGAAAACGATCTCGATATCGCATTATCCATCGATCCCAAGTTCGCCCGTGCCTATAACCTGAGGGGTGGCATATACCGCTCCATAGGTAATCTCGATCTTGCCCTTGAGGAATACAACCTTGCAATAGGCTATGACGATTCCTACGCACCCTACTATTACAACAGGGCGCAACTGGAAGCAGAAATAGGGGATTACGCCTCCGCCGTGGCCGACTACTCCGAGGCACTTATGAGGTATTCCGATGATCAGGTTGAATACAAGGCACAGGCACACTGTATGAGGGCCGATGTTTTTTTGATGATGGGAAATGCAAAGATGGCCGAAAAAGACAAGGCCAAGGCCGAGTCCCTATATCCCGGCGTCTGCGGGAAAAAAGAGGATGAGGGACCGAAGTGGGGTAAGGGGGAGTTTCGGCCGTAGGTCTTAAAGGCGGGTTTGTGGGGAAGTGATTTTAGAGTGGAGTACTAAGGCGCGAAACTCGAAAATAACAGCTATTTTGTAAGATAGGGGGGCCGTTATCAGATACATCTAAATAGCTCTATAACTCCTTCCTCCCACCGCTCCCCTTGGGTGATCTCGATGTCTCAAAGCCAATCCCAAAAAAGCACCCCCCTTCGGCCAAACCAATCAAGCCTTTCCCGCACATCCGAGGACATTTACAAGCTTGTGCCTGACGACATCTTTGATGGCGTCCCTTGCCGGCCCGAGATATTTCCTCGGGTCAAACACTTCGGGGCTTTCGGCCATGTACTTCCTTATCGTCGCCGTCATCGCAAGCCTTAAGTCGGTGTCTATATTAACTTTGCATACCCCGAGGGCGGCGGCCTTCCTGATCATATCCTCCGGCACTCCCCTTGCGCCCGGGAGCTTTGCCCCGTATTTATTTGCGAGATCCACAAGCTCCGGCATGACCGAAGACGCCCCGTGGAGGACGAGGGGGTATCCGGGAAGCTTTTCGGTGATAATCTCTATGCGCTCGAAATCGAGCTTCGGCTCCCCCTTGAACTTGTATGCGCCGTGAGACGTCCCGACCGAGATCGCCAGGGAGTCGCATCCCGTCCTCTCGACAAACTCGACCGCCTCATCTGGATCGGTGAAGACCGATTCCTTGCTCTTTATGGCGTCCTCGATACCGGCAAGCTTGCCCAGCTCGGCCTCGACCGGTATCCCCCTTTTGTGGGCGTAATCCACGACCTTTTTTGTGAGCTCTATATTCTCATCAAAGGGATACTTCGAGCCGTCTATCATAATCGACGAAAAACCGCCGTCGATGCAGGACTTGGCGATCTCGAAGTCCTCGCCGTGGTCAAGGTGTAGGGCTATTGGGATATCGGTCGTCAGGAGCGCCGCCTCGACAAGCTTTATGAGATATTCGTGGCGGGCGTATTTTCTCGCCCCGGCGCTGACCTGCAGTATCAATGGTGCCCTTTCGGCTGACGCCGCCTCCACTATCCCCTGGATTATCTCCATGTTGTTGACATTGAACGCCCCAACGGCGTATTTACCCTTGTATGCCTTTTCAAACATCTCTTTGGTTCCGGTAAGCGACATTTATAACCTCCTCAAATACAAGTCTATTTCCCGATTAGCTTAAGTGCCTTATCTGCGATATCTTCGGGCGAAAAGCCGAATTTCTTAAACAGGGCGTCTGCGGGAGCGGAAGCCCCGAACCCATCCATCCCGATAGCCAGGCCGTCCCCCCCGACATACCTCTCCCACCCGAAGGTCGATGCGGCCTCGATGGAGAGCTTCTTCACACCCGCTGGAAGCACATCCTTGCGGTATGATTCGGGCTCGGAATCGAAGATCTCGAAGCTCGCCACGTTAACGACCCTGACTCCAACCCTCTTTTCGGAAAGGATTTTTTTCACATCGAGGGCCGTGTGGACCTCCGAGCCCGAAGCGATGATAACGAGGTCGGGCGTTTTATCAGTATCGGAGAGTATATAGCCACCCCTCTTAATCCCGTCGGCACCGGCGTATTTTTCTCTATCCAGTATCGGGAGGCCCTGCCGGGAGAGAACGATCGCAGTCGGCCCATTTCTCCTTTTTACGGCGATCTCCCATGCGTATGTAGTCTCAACACCATCGGCCGGCCTGACCACGACGAGGTTCGGTACGGCCCTCAGGCTCGAAAGCTGTTCGACCGGCTGATGTGTCGGGCCGTCCTCGCCCAGACCTATGCTGTCGTGAGTAAAGACATAGATGACGCCGAGGCCCATCAGCGCCGCGAGCCTCATGGCCGGACGCATATAGTCCGAGAATATCAGAAAAGTCCCGCCGTATGGGATCAGACCCGAAAGGGCCATCCCGTTTAGAATCGCCCCCATCGAGTGTTCCCTCACGCCGAAGCGCAGGTTTCGGCCATCGAAATTTTTACGCTGGATATCGTGATAACTTTTAAGATAGGTATTGTTTGAGGGGGCGAGGTCGGCAGAACCTCCAATGAGGGTGGGAAGGATTTCTGCAAGATTTTGCAAGACCTCGCCAGATGCCGCTCTCGTGGCGATCTTTTTATCCTTCGGGAACTCAATCTTGGTCTTTTCCTCCCAATTTTCGGGTAGCTTCCCGCCCGCGAGGTCTCTCAATTCCTTCGCCTCGTCAGGATATCGCCTCTCATATTCCCCGACCATCTCGGCCCACTTTTCGGCATCCCTAATCTTCTCACCTATTACACCATCGAAGAACTCGCTGACATCGGTGGGGACGTAAAACGTCTTGTCCTTGGGCCAGCCGAGATTCTCCTTTGTCTTTACCACCTCATCTTCGCCCAGTGGCGCACCGTGGGCCTTTTCCGAATCCTGCTTTGACGGGCTCCCGTATCCGATGTGTGTCCTTATTTTAATAAGCGAGGGCCTTTCGGCCTCATTTATGGCACGGCCGATCGCCGACTCGATGTCTTTTACATCATTTCCGTCGCCGACGGAGAGGACCAACCAGCCCATAGCGCGAAACTTCTGGCCGACATCCTCGGTAAATGTGATCTCCGTTTTCCCCTCGATTGAGATCCTGTTGTCGTCATAGAGGTATACGATATTAGATAAGCCCAAATGACCAGCGAGCGAAGCCGCCTCCGATGAAATCCCCTCCATGAGGTCGCCGTCGCTTATAATCGAAAATACCCTCTCTCCAGTTACATCATACCCTTTTTTGTTGTATCGGGTTGCAAGATATCTCAACCCTATCGCCATCCCTATACCTGTGGCGAAGCCCTGCCCCAAAGGCCCTGTCGTCATCTCGACACCGGGGGTCACCCCGTATTCAGGGTGGCCGGGCGTCTTGCTCCCAAGCTGTCTGAAGTCCTTTATATCGTCAATAGAAATATCATAGCCCAAAAGATGAAGGAGGGAATATAAAAGCATCGAGCCGTGCCCGGCCGATAAGACAAAGCGGTCCCTCCCCATCCATCCGGGGTCCTTCGGGTTGAATCTCAAAAATCGGGTAAAAAGCGTATAGGCCATGGCCGCGGCCCCCATAGGCATGCCGGGGTGTCCGGACTTCGCTTGCTGGACGGCGTCAACCGATAGCATCCTTATGGTATTGATGCAAAGGTTCTCAATATCCTTTTTTGCCTTTATCTTCACCCATTACCTCACGAGAGATTCATAGTAAATATCGGCGTAACTTGCCGCCCCGATCAGTTGAGCGTACTGGTTTTTTATGACATAAAGGGGTATCTTTTCCATTACCTTCTTTAGCCTCCCCTTTTTGAGGAATGCCTCAAGCCCCCCCCTTTCTTTAAAGGCGGAAATTATATTAGGCCCTATCCCGCCGCCGATAAAGACACCCCCCCTTGCCATGAGTATGAGCGCGAGGTTTCCGGCCTCGGCACCGTAGGCGGAAATGAAAATATCGAGCGTCTTTTTTGCGATCGGGGATTTTCCCTCGATCCCCCTTTCGATTATCACGGGATTCGGGTCTGAGTCTAAAATCTCCCTTTCGGCCTCGGGATCGGCCTTTTGTTTTTTTACGTCCCTTAAAAATTCATAGATTGATGTGATGCCTGGGCCCGAGATGACACGCTCCTTGCTGACCCGTCCGAATTTTTCTTTTAGATACCTTGTGAGCTCGATCTCGATCTCACACCTGGGCGAAAAGTCAGCGTGCCCCCCCTCGGATGGACAGGGGCACGACACCGCCCCCCCGTCAGGGCCCGGGACTATAAATGCCTCTCCGAGACCCGTCCCCGCCGCGATGACGGCCCTTATACCGCCCTCGTCGGGCGAGCCCTCGTTGAGGACGAAGATGTCGCCTGCCCCTTTCACCTTTTCCAATTCCAAAATTCCGTATCCCAGCGCCACGATGTCGTTTATAATCAAACACTCTTTTGCCTTCGTAATGGATAAAACCTCTTTCTTCCTTATAATCCAGGGGAGGTTTGTGGCCTTGACCTCCCCTCCCTCGACCGGGCCCGCCACCCCGAGAGAGACAACATCTATCTTGATCTTTGGAGCGAGAAAATTAGAAAATATCGAGGAAAAGGAGGAAAAATCACGGTTTTTGAACACATCTCTCGAGATGCACTCGAGCTCACCTGTGGCACTTTGAGACCTCTGAAAGAGTCCGAGCCTCGTCTTTGTTCCGCCTATGTCTCCCGCAAGGATCATAAGTCTTTTCACTCACTTCCCATCCGGTAAATTATCCCCCGACCCAAATAAACACTCCCTCCCAAACTCACCCCCCTCCCCCGCCGAAAATTCAGCATACCACAACTGCTTATCTTATAAAAGTCCTTATTTAGAAAAATCTTGACACCAACTCGAAGCTATTATATTTATAAGGTGTTGATTTTTTTGAAAAACTTCCCACAAAAAGCCGATGGTGTCATATGGAGTAATAATAATGAAACCATACCAAGACAGAGAAGAGATGGTAAATATCCTGTCCGCCCTCTGGGACAAGATATTGAGCAATCCCGAGATCGTAAAATCAATCTCCGGGGTAAAGCTCATCGTCAAATTTCGCCTCACCGACCCCGACGCAGACCTCTATATAGACACGAGGGGGGAAAGACCGACATTTTTCTGGGACCCGACCGATAAGATCGATCCCGATGTTGAGATGATTCTGTCTTCCGAGACGAGCCACAAGTTCTGGATGGAGGACCTCAACGTCCCCCTCGCCATCGCGGGGAGAAAGATAATCGCAAAGGGCTCGATACAAAAGGCCCTAAAACTCCTTCCGGCGCTAAAGCCGGCCTTCGCCCTCTACCCTCCGCTCCTTCGCGAAGTGGGGAGGGGTGACCTACTCGAAGAAGAAAAAAGGCCGAAAAGGAAGATGCGTCTAATATCTTTTATGAAAAGGGCCGGGAAGATGAAGAGGACATACGATCTTTCGGCCGTCCCGACCTTTCCTTTGGAATTTATCGATGAAAGGCCGAAAAAGGATTCGGCGCCCAAGAGCTCAACACCGAGAAAGGCCACCGACCTCGACATCCTCAAGGTCATGCATACGATACGCGCCTTCGAGGAGCACCTCTCCGTCGCATTCAGGGACGGTAAGATACCGACCGAGGCGATCCACCTCTCGATTGGGCAGGAGGCAGTGGCGGCGGGAGTCTGTTTAAATCTCAGAGACACCGACTACCTCAACACAACCCATCG
>CAZDOD010000101.1:0-7711 GCA_964506935.1 uncultured Thermodesulfobacteriota bacterium
CCGACTCGGTGACGCTCCACCTGATCCTGTCGGGGTGTCTGGATATAATGGGGTGTCCGAGAGGGGCGGAGGGGGAGTATCTGAAGGCACGGGGGCTCTCAATACCTGAGTGATAGAAGTTATTTTTTTGCCTGATCGAGGTTTTTTTGTCGATGGAATTGGAAGAGGTATTGAAAATCCCTCCATTGAAATTGGGGATGGGGACAGGGATATCGTTTAAGATCGTCGAGAATGAAGATCAGCTCTATCTCGATTTCGCACGAAAAATGGCAGACGAGATAGAGGGAAACAATAAGTTACAAAAGGGAACGAAATTCATCCTCCCGGTTGGGCCGACCGGGCAATACGGAGTCTTTGTCGATATCATAAAGAGGGAAAATATCGACCTCTCACGTCTTACACTATTTTTCATGGATGAATATTTGACTGAAGGCGATAACTACATCGCTACCAGCCATCCCCTGTCTTTTCGAGGCTTTGTCAAGAGGTCGATCGTTGATCCACTTGGAGATGGATTCGGATTTAGTCCCGATCGTGTACATTTCCCCGATCCCCGTGACCCGAAAAAATATCGTGAGTTGATAAAAGAGAGCGGGGGTATAGATATATCATTTGCGGGTGTCGGGATAAACGGGCACATCGCCTTCAACGAGCCACCAGAGCCCGGTGATGTAGTGTCGAGTGATGAATTTGTTGATCTCCCGACGCGTATCGTTACGCTTTCAGTTGAGACGAGGACGATAAACTCCGTGACCGCGGCGGGGGGAGAGATAGAGATCATACCAAAGAGGGCGATAACCGTGGGCATCCGTGAGATAATGGGGGCAAAAAAAATAATGATATATATGAATCGACCGTGGCAGAAGGCGGCAATCAGGAAAATACTCCATGGAGAGATTACTCCGAAATTTCCCGCCTCGCTCGTAAGGCGCCATCGGGACGTCAGTGTTACTATTATGAGGGAGGTCTCCGAGCTTCCGCTATCGACGCTTGCTTGAGGTGTGATAGAATGAATCTATCGTTTGCGGACTTTATCTAAATCTATCTCCGTTGTTTTCTAGGGGCGAAGGATTTCAATCAAATGAAAGAAAATCAAAAGAATCGATACCTCTGGGACCTCCACGTACACACCGTAATCGGCTCGCCCTGCGCATTTTACGACTCCTACGAGATACCCCAATATGCGGCGACCGGGGGCCTCGACGGAGTCGTCATCACAGACCACAATTTCGGTTGGGTCGAAAACGACGTCAGCATAGCCAAATACAAGAGATTGATAAAGGCATTCGAGGGGGAGGGTGTAAAGATGCTACTCGGTATGGAGGTGGCTTTTTCCGAGGGAGACCTCTTGATCTACCCTGAGGATTTGGGCGCATTTATCGACGTACTTTCCGGAGACCTCGGCAGGATGGATTTCGAGATGGAAGATCTCATGGAGATCGCAAACGGTCTCGGCGCCCTCGCCGTTCTGGCTCACCCTCACAAATACCCCGAAGGTGTTCCGCACGCGATTGAGCGTTTCAACGGCTCAAGGGGGGTCTTTCATAATTACTACGGTGTCCCCGAAATAGGGGGGAGCGACGCCCATTTTCCGTGGGGTGTGGGGAGCGCATACACAATATTCCCCGAGGAGGTTTTTGGTATCTCCGACATCATCAGGCAGGTCAAAGCGGGTGTTTCTATTCCTGCGAGGAAAAAGGAAAATGAAGAATCAGGCGGGGAATAAAAACGGTTGAGATATGGTGAAATCATTAATTACGATATCTGACTTAAAAGGAGGTTTTTAAGTCATTCCCACTCCAGAGAGTCCGCGAATCTTCGAAGGTAAAAGTTGAATTCTTCGGGGGCCTCGAGGTTTTCGACATGTCCGACGCCCTCAATGATTATCAGCTCCGAATTCTCAATCGTCTCATTATACATTTTATAATATTGCGAAGATGTTTTTTTCCAACGTAGGTGCACGGCATGCCGTGCCCCTACAGGGATTTCACAAGAGTCATTGCAAGCGACTGAATGGAGTAAAACAATCTTTTCGACTTACATCGGGTGATTCGTAACAGATTGCTTCGTCGCTTATGCTCCTTGCAATGACAGGAGAGGCCGTCATTTATGTCATTGCGAGTACTTAAAAGAGTGCGAAGCAATCTTTTTCGACCTACCGCGAAAAGCCTATTAAACCGGCCGAGCTTGTCGATTGTCAAGGAGACTATAATTAAAGAAATTCATTTGACCCGAAAACCTTATCGTGATATAGATTTTCAATCATTTGGACTTATTTGGAGGATAAGATAATGTCTGAGGTTCATGGAGGCCATTTAGTGATAAAAGCCTTGAAGAAGGAGGGGGTAAAATATATCTTTTCGCTCTCCGGGGGTCATATCGACAAGATATACGACGCCAGTATAGACAGCGACATAAAAATAATCGACGTCAGGCACGAGCAGGCGGCGGCGATGATGGCGATGGGCTGGTCAATTGCAACGGGTGATCTCGGCGTGTGTCTCGTGACGGCGGGGCCGGGCCTCACTAATGCGGTCACGGGAGTCGTGGACGCATATTCGTCTCACATTCCGATGCTCGTAATCGGCGGCAGGAGCCCAAGAAAGGAGAACGACCTCGGCGCCCTCCAGGACATCGACCAGATGGCGATAATGCGACCCATAACGAAGGCGGCTTTTCTGTGTAACGACACCAACCGAATTCCTGAATACATCGGCGTCGCCTTCAGGAACGCACTTTCCGACAGGCCCGGGCCGGTGTATCTCGAGATACCGGTGGATGTGCTCGGAAACAAGGTCGATGAGGATTCGGTCAAGTTCCCACATCCCTCGAGGACTGAATACCGTCCTTCGGGCGATCCGAAGGCGATAGACGAGGCGGCAAGGCTTTTGGCGGGTGCGAAGAAGCCTGTCATCATCGGCGGCGGCGGAGTGAGGTGGGGAAAGGCCGGGGAGCCTTTGAAGGTGCTTGTGGAGAAGACCAACATCCCGTTTATAATTTTTAATGAGGGGAGGGGGATGATCCCCGATACCCACCCCCAGAGCCTTTGGGACGGTGGCCTGATGGGCCTGACATATGCGGCGGCGCAGTCTGACGTGATCATGATCGTCGGATTGAGACTGACGTGGCTCACGTCATACGGCCAGATGTTTGCAAACGCCAAAATCATCAGGGTTGACATTGCGGGGAGTGAGGTTGGGAAAAACGTCCAGCACGAAGTGGGGATTGTTGGTGATGCCGGGATGGTAGTCGGGGCCATCGCAGATAAAATCAAGGCCTGCGATCACTCGGCGTGGACTAAGGAGCTTAGGGACAGCGGATCGGCCATGATGACAGAAGAGAACAAGCTCAAGGTATCTGATACCACCCCGATCCATCCCGTCAGACTCGTCTCGGATGTCTATAAGGTCTTCGGAGACGGTGCAGTCTACTCCACAGACGGCGGTGATGTTTCTTATTTCTCGGCCGTTCATCTCAGGGCGGGAGGTCCCGGACGCCTCCTTGCGAACGTCGGAAACCTGATGGGCTGTCTCGGAAGCGGGATTCCCTTTTCGATCGTCGGAAAGCTCGCTCACCCGAAGTCTCAGTCGGTTGTTATAAGCGGAGACGGTTCTTTCGGACTGAACGCAATGGAGATAGAGACGGCATTGAGACACAACATCCCGATCGTCGTTGTAATCGCAAACGACCAGGCGTGGGGGATGGTAAAGCACGGACAGGAGTTGCTATACAACCGCGTCGTGGCGACAGACCTAGGGCCTGTCAGATACGACCTGATGGCCGAGGGTCTGGGGGCGCACGGGGAGTATGTAACTGAGCCGAAGGACATCATTCCGGCCCTCGAGAGGGCAAGGGATTCAAAAAAGCCCGCGGTGGTAAACGTCATCACTGACCCGACCGTGACGAGCCCGATAACCCACATCTTCGTGGCGGCGTTGAGTGTGTAACCTCTTTAAATCCAAGGTTCTTGACAACTCATGCAGAAAGTATGAAAATAGTAAAAAAGCTGGAGGATGATATGAAAAAATATTTCGTAATATTTGTATTGCTTCTTTTAGGTGTTGTCTTTTCGGCGAGTGCCTTTTCGGCCGACGATATGTCAGGCACATGGGTGCTCTCGATATCGAATACGAAGGTGACGGGGATCTGCCCGGCCGGCCCGAATGCGACGGGGACGTGCACCATCACACAGAACGGCGACAAGTTTACGCTGGTCTTGGGCGAAGGATTTGAATGCAATCCCGAGAGTATGTGTAAATTTTCGGGAGACGTAAAGGGCTCGACATACAGATGCGAGACCACCGATCTCGTTGATAACGAGGGGGGGATGACCACGAGGGTATTTGAGTTTACTTTTATGTCTCCTACCTCGGCGAAGGGAAAGGGCACCCAGACATATACACATCCAGAAGGCTTCGAGTGTGTATGGGAGCATGACATCACGATATCGAAGTAGTTGGTTGATTTTCCTTTTGGATTTTTGAGTCTGAATTTAAGAAGGGGGCTTTTTATAAGCCCTCGTTTTTTTGGAGATCGCCGGACCTTCCCGAAAGAGATTTTTGTATCAGAGCCACCCCATCTCTAGATACCAATCGACCGTCATCTCTATCCCCTCTTCGAGGCTGATTTTCGTCTCAAATCCGAAGTCCCTGGCCGCCGATTCGGGTGAACATGTCCATCCGGGGACGGCGAGGTGTGCGATCTTCTCCCTCGTTACAATCTTGCTTCTAAAGATCACTTCAGAGATGAATGCCGCAAGAGATGCGATGGGAAGGGGGAGGGAAATCTTCAGTGCCCTCACACCGAGGACATTCTCTATGGCCTGTGTCACCTCACCGTATTCAAAGACCCTTTTATCGGCGAGATAATATGTCCTTCCGATTGACGACTCCGACAGGGCGGCATCGATTATGCCCCGCACGAGGTCTTCAACATAGATCAACGACAGCTCTTTCTCAAATCCGCCGATCATCGGCATGATGCGATACTTGATTAACTTGAATATCTGGAGCGTCATCTCATCCCTCGGCCCGTATACCGCCGGGGGTCGGATTACTGTAATCGGAAGCCTCTTTGAAAATTCCACGACTATCCTCTCCATCGCGAGTTTGCTCTCCCCGTAATATCCGATCGGATTCGGCGGGTCGGCCTCATCTACGGGACGGCCGCATTTCGCCCGGCCGCAGATGGCGAGGCTGCTCATTACAACGATCCTTTCTGGATGGATTTTCCAATTTAAAATTGAGAAGAGGAGGTTTTCGGTGCCTCTGGCGTTGACGTCAAAGAATCTCTCCCTGTTCCCACCTGTGACGAGGCCCGCGATTTGATAGACATAGTCGAAGGGTGTCTCGGCTATTTCCTCCAATGTGTCGGGGGAGGTGATATCGGCGTAGATTAACTTTATGTCCTTTCGATCAAGCCACCTGAGGTCACTCGTTCTCCTGACGATGCACGTGACATCGGAACCGTGATCTATCAGGCGATCGACAAGGTGGCTTCCGATAAAACCGGTTCCCCCGGTTACTAGGACTTTCATGTTTCCCTTTTTTTGTTTAATGTGGCTCTCATCATACCAGAGATTTATTTTGGATGATAAAAAATCTTGACTTTTATACACTTTTGATTCCATAATATTGACTCTGACTGTGATTGCAGATTTAGTCGGAAATTTTAGAAAGTCTATCAGTTATTTTTTAATCTCCACCGTTCAGATAGTGGATTTTTTTTTACGTGAAGACACTGGATCGATGACCAAGATCAAGAGATTTTTTCTGATATTCAGCCCGACAGAACTGACATGCATCGTATTTATCTCATTTCTGGATGCACTGATTCTCGCCTCGGGCCATTTTTATGGCAATCTCGGATTATCCTTTGCTGTCAATCTTGTGATAATCCTTTTTGTTATTTCCTTCGGTCTCATCTCCAACGCAAATCCCGATATAAAAATCCTTTACCATATTAGAAACTGGTATCCTATCGCAATAATCCTCATACTCTATAGAGAACTCGCCTTTTTGATACCAGAGGTAAACCCCCATGATATCGACCCAATCTTGATAAAGCTCGATTATCTTATCTTCGGTGTCCACCCGACCGTCTGGATGGAAAAAATTATAAATCCAATCCTTACGGAGATTTCCCAGCTTTTGTATTCTACCTACTATTTTCTACCCATAATCTTGGGCATCGTCGTCTATTTTGATGAAGACAAAAGAAATTTTCACCACGTTTTTTTCGGGATAATCTTTGCATTTTATCTATCCTACATGGGATATATAATATTTCCGGCGGTCGGCCCGCGTTTTTCACTCCACCATCTCCAGACGAATATGATAGTCGGTCTGTTTTTGACGCTTCCGTTGAGGGATATCCTAAACGGCCTCGAACTTGTAATGAGGGACGCCTTCCCGAGCGGTCACACTATGGTTACGCTGGTGATTCTCTATTACGCATGGTTTTACGCAAGGAGAGTATTTTATATATATCTTCCGATAACGGCGATTATCATTTTTTCGACCGTGTATCTGCGTTATCATTATGTCGTGGATATTATATTCGGCGCCATCCTTTTCCCCCCAATCGTGATCGTTGTTGACTACCTCATGAAACACTGGGAGGAGGCCAAGGGAGAGGTATCGCATGTAGTTCGAAAATAATTTAGTATATGCCTTAAGTGAGGAATAATCATGTCGAGTAAGATAGAGGTTAAGAGGGTAGAGACAAAAAGGGAACGGAAAAAGTTCATCAAATTTCCGTACGGGGTTTATAAAGATAATCCATACTGGGTACCCCCGCTCCTCATGGACTACAAGAAGATGCTCACGCCCAATAAACACCCATATTATGAGCACGGCGATGTGGAGTTCTTCATGGTAATGAAGGACGGCGAACTTTGTGGAAGGTGTACCGCCCATACAAACACGATACATAACGAGGTCCATCGAGACAATGTCGGCTTCTTCGGATTTTTCGAGTGCATTGACGATTCCGACTGCGCAAACGCCCTATTTGACGCCGCAGGGAATTGGCTTAAAGGGAAGGGGATGGATACGATGAGGGGGCCGTTAAGCTTCTCCTTAAATGAACTGGCGGGGCTCCTTGTGGATGCCTTCGATATGCCCGCGGTCGTTGAGATGCCCTACAATCCCCCCTATTATGTCGGTCTGATCGAGGGATACGGCTTTAAGAAGGTCAGGGACCTCTATGCGTACCGATTTTTCACCAAAGATGAATTTCCGGAGAAGGTCTACAGGGTTGCAGAAAAGATAAAAGAGAAAGAGGGGATTGAATTTCGTCATGCAAATTTAAATGACTGGGAAAATGAGCTTTTGAGGGTGAAAAAGGTATACAACACCGCATGGATATACAACTGGGGCTTCTGTCCGATCACCGAGGCTGAGTTTAAAAAGATGGTCCGCGATTTCAAGCCGGTCGTAATCCCGGAGCTTGTGTTGTTCGGCTTTGTAAAGGGAGAGGTAGTTGGGATCTCTGTAACGATACCCGACATCAACATTACTATAAAGGAAATTGGGGGGAAGTTATTGCCCTTTGGCTTTCTCAAGATACTCTTTAAGGGCAAAAAGGTGAAGTCCGTGAGGGTCCTCATCATGGGTGTGATAAAGGAGTATCAGTTAAGGGGTCTTGACGCAGTGTTTTATGTGGAGTCCTTGAAGGCCGCTCGGAAAATCGGGATAGAGTGGGGTGAGAT
>CAZDOD010000101.1:7721-10465 GCA_964506935.1 uncultured Thermodesulfobacteriota bacterium
GAGGCGCCTATTAGATAACATCGGGGGGGAAATATATAAAACATACAGGGTGTATGATTACCCACTGAAGTAGTTTTAAGAAATAGTAAGAGACGGCGATAGTCGTTGTTTAAGGCTAATAGAAATAGAATGTTTTATTTTTGGTAAATGGGTGGAAGGACTATGTTTTGATGTTATATACAGGAATTATCGGATGAAAGAGAAAGGTAATGCTCAACCTTTACTTGACTTTTTATCCCTCGATTTAATGATCTGAAATTTAAGTACTATTTACGAAAACTCCCTGCCTCTTTATATCCTGAAATCATCACCGAGATATTTTTCCTTTGCCGCCTTGTTTCTCGTGATCATCTTTGGCGTACCGTGGATCAGGATTTTTCCCTCATTTAATATGTAGGCACGGTCGCAAATACCGAGCGTCTCGCGGACATTGTGGTCTGTGATGATTACACCGATGCCGCGCCTCTTTAAAGACAGGACTATATTCTGGATGTCCCTGACGATTATCGGATCTATTCCCGAGAAGGGCTCGTCAAGGAGTATGAAGTTCGGTGATGTAACGAGCGAGCGGGTGATCTCGACCCTCCTTCGCTCGCCGCCGGAGAGGGAATAGGCCTTATTTTTTGCGAGATGCGATATCTTGAGATCTGTGAGGAGATGTTTCAGTCTATCTTCCCGCTCGTCCTTGGTAATGGGGAGTGTCTCAAGTATTGCCATTACATTTTCCTCAACCGAGAGCTTCCTGAAAATCGATGATTCCTGCGGGAGATATGTAATTCCCTTTCGTGCCCGGATGTGCATGGGGAGATCACCGATATCTTCCAAGTCCAAGAGAATCGTCCCGGAATCGGGCTTGATGATCCCAATGATCATATAGAAGCTAGTGGTCTTCCCGGCTCCGTTGGGGCCCAAAAGGCCGACGATCTCTCCCGAGTTAACCTCGAGATCGACGTGATCTACTACAGTCCGTCCCTTGAAGGATTTAGTGAGGCCCATTATTTCGAGGTTATGCACTGTATTTTTCATAGATTAAAACTCTTCCTTGGGATATATTGTCACGTGAGCCCTATTCGTATCACCACCGAGGGCTACGCTCTTCTTTTCATCGAGGTAATAGAGGATCTTTTCTCCCTTGACCATATCGTCGCCGCGCCATATCACGGGGTCTTTCTCGAGGGAGAGGATTTTCGTGTTGTAGTCGAATGTCATAAGTCCGCAGAAAGCCGTGATATCTGACCTGACGAGCTTCACATTTCCCCTTGCCTCGATCTTTGAGATTTCTCCCTCTTCTCCCTTAAAATAAATCGTGATCGAAGACGCCCTTAGGGTCGCCTCCTTATGGGATGCGTGCGCCCCACCGGTGTACCGGATCAGGCTGCTTTTTCGATTCCCGTAAAAACCCCCCGATGTTATATGGAGGGGCCCTTCAAAAGAACCGAAATCGTCGAATCCCAACGCATCTTTATCGGCTTTTTCCTTCTTTTTTCCTTTTTCGGTAAAATCTGTGACCACCTTGGAATTGATAAAGAGCTCTTCTGAGGAGAGATCAAAGGCCAGGCCGTTGCCGTGAAAGGAGACATCGGGGCCGGATACCTCGATGGGGTCTTCTGTCGTGATTTCGTGTTTTTCGGAGTTGTAATTCAGTGAATCGGTCGTTAGGGTGTAATTATCCTCCACGTTTAATTTCACGTTATCTCTTATAACTATATTTTTGGTTTCAGTGTTGAGATCACCCCTGTCCCCCGACAGGATAAGTTCGTAGTCCTCTTTATAGTAGAAGGTGACGTTGATTTTTTTAAACTCGGTTTTGGCTTTATCTTTGAAAAATTTCGCTTCCTCCGCTTCGATCTCCCAGAGGGTCTTGCCTCCCTCGGATTCCGTGTATTTTATCTCAGTGGCTTCAACGCTTGCGGCCTCTTCGGAGTCGGTTACGGCCCCACTTTCTTCATCTGAAACATCACCGGTGCCATGGAATCTAACAAAGAGGGCCAAGACGATCCCGAAGACGATTAAGATTAGTGCTATGCCGAGAAATAGTCTTAAACGTTTCATAAAAGGATACCTTAAAAATCTAATTAATTTCGAAACTATAACACGAAATAGTTATGTAGTAAAGCTTTATTTCATATATTTGACTGTTACAACATCCCAAAGTCCCTTTGCCTTTAGGATGAATTCACACACCTCCCTGACGGCGCCTCTGCCGCCTCTGTTTTCCGTTATTATGTGTGCGATGTCAGCTACTTCTTTTATCGAATCGGCGACCGCAACAGAAAGCCCCACGATCTTCATGGCGGGGATATCTATGAGATCATCGCCAACAAAGGCCGCCTCCTCGGACCTTAACGACATATCCTTCAATAGCTTTTTACAAATCTTTGCCTTGTCTAAAGCGCCCTGATAGAGGTGTCGTATGCCCAGCTCCCTCGCCCTTATTTTTACGACCTTGGACTTCCTGCCGGTGACCAGGGCAACATTTAGACCCGCTGCAGTCAAGAGCTTTATCCCGTGCCCGTCCCTGACATCGAAGAATTTAAGCTCCCCTCCCTTGTCATCAATGACGATCCGCCCGTCCGTCATGACTCCGTCGACATCCAGAATCAAAAGCTTAATACGACTCGCCCTCTCTTTTGCTTTTTTATCTACTATCCTCATCCTTTTTCCGCTTGGCTTTTTTACGTTTTTGATTTTATCATGAAGTGGTGACAGAAATCTTGTCATTTTTGACGTCGTGGAACCTATCC
>CAZDOD010000102.1:0-10448 GCA_964506935.1 uncultured Thermodesulfobacteriota bacterium
ACATCTTAATTAAAAAATTTGTTAATTTTTCACTTCTTTATCAATCCCATTTCCTCTTTTAGAAGTTTCAGATGATCGCAAGCATTTCTACTCCCCAACTCACATGCCTTTGTGTAGTCCTTCAATGCTTCTTCATATTTACCAAGATCTTTATAAGCATGACCCCTCATAGCATAACTATCTGCATGATTAGGGGATAGTTTTATACTTTCCGTTAAATCTAATACCGCCGCATCGTAATCTTCCAGTTCAAAGTATAATAAATAAGCTCTATTGTAGTAGGCACCAGGATAGTCAGGATCAAGACTGATAGACTTTGTATAGTCTGCGATAGCTTCTTCGTATCTTACTAATTCATAATAGACATAGCCTCTTTCATTGTAAGCCATTGCGAAATCGGGTTTTAGGCTTATGGCCTTATTGAAACATTCCAGCGCTTTACCGTATTTGTGATAATCGGTATATTTGACTCCTTCATTGTACCATTTCTCTGCTTCTCCAGAATAGCACGCAGTCAGAAAAACGATGAATGTCAAGAGAAGAGTAACAGGGATTGTGACAAAAAAATTTTTCCTCTTCATTATTTCACCTCAGAAATAGTTTTCATTTATCAATGTTTTCTGATACTATTATATAAAAATATTTCAGTAAAGTCAAAGTGTATTTTTAGAAAACATGAAAGGTGTAAAAATGGCGGGGATATAGCTTATTCTGTAGGAAAATAGCTTTTCTTTTATTGGAAAAATCTATTTTTGAGGACGGGACAGTTTCACTCGGATCATGTGTGGGCGTCAAAAGATATCAGGTTAATGGAGTCCGGTTTATCGGCTTCCTGAAATATTTCTAACTCCCCTCAAATCCAAGGGCGCCCAGGACGCGCTCGTTGAAGATCTCGGGCCTCTCGCATACCGGGTTGTGTTCCCCCTCGGGGATGGAGACGATCTCTAGGTTCTTAAAGTGGATTCTTACCAAGCGACTGAAAGCCCCCACCGGCCCGAAGGTCCTCCCTCCCTCAACGTAGAGGACAGGTTTGTCAAGCCTGAAACTTTCGACATAGAGTTTCTCGTGTACCTTGGAAAATCGATAGATTGCCTTGAGATATGTAAGGGCGCTCCTTATAGGCGTCCTTTTGAAACCTTCCCAGACATAAGGCCAGTCGTCCTTTACGTCCGACTGCTGGATAGGCATGAAGGAGTTTATGAAATTGAAGATGGCCGATGTCCTAAATACCAAGATGTAGATGAACCAGTTTATCCCGGGAATAACAAGTGGAAGGAGGTATTTCGGAAAGTAGGCGTGGACTTCGACGAGGATGAGCTTCTTTATCATTTCGGGGTAGCGCTGTATTAATTCTATTGCCACGTTTCCACCGAGGCAGTTTCCGATGAGTGTTACGTCCTTTAGGCCGAGCTTGAGCATGAACTTCCTTCCCAATTCCACGAAGTCGTCGATTGTAAAGTTCGAAGGCATCCTCGTACTTCCTCCATATCCGGGCCAGGCGGGGCGATAGACCGTAAAGTGTCTAGCAAATGCCTCGTGGCACAGCGCAAACGTGTCCTCATGCCCGATCCAACCGTGAAAGAAGACGAGCGGCGGCCCGGAGCCGCTTTTCTTGTATGAGATCGTCAGGTCATCGATATCAACGGTGAGGAGCTCTTCATTCTCGTTCGAACGGTAAGGTAAATTCTTGGCTTTTCTTTTTGATAAAAAACTCATTATGATTCCTCATATAAAGTTTTATGGGAAATATATAATGATGGATTTAATAGCTTTTACCAAATGAAGAGTATAAGTGTCAACAATTTATTTGAGATTTTTTCAAAAAATAGCCCTTCTTTGTGTATCGTGAGTAAGGAATAAGTAAAAAATAGGTAAAATTGCACCTAGAATTGAGGAGGATTTGTCATTTTAATAAAATTTTCTATTTTAAAATATTACTTGAATTTTTTTTATCTTTTTGATATAAATGTAAAATTCATAGGATTTCTCAATCAAATAGGAGATTAATTTGGGCAGTGTCGTAAAAAAACGCAGAAAAAAGATGAGGAAGCACAAATATAAGAAGCTCAGAGATAAGATGCGTCATAAGAGGAGAAGGGGCAGATAGGAGTGGCCTGGCTCTTTTTCCCAGTATTGATAAAAGATATCGCGGTTAAAATAAGGAAATAAACACCCCCCAAACGTAAAGGTTTTGGGGGTGAATATTTTTTTCTCGATTTATTTTCAAATTAATTCGGATTAAGGGTGTTTCTTTATTAAGAAGAAATAAATCCGTGGTTTATCACCCGTGGTCAATGTCATTTTAAGAAGATGTCGGATTGCACCCGATAAAGGCTTATCCAGATTCAGGTTTTGCCCGCATATATCAAGATATAAATCCCTTTTATAGTAAATTTTATTGATACCGCAAGGGAGAGGTGTTAGTACACTGTGAGAGAGACGACAGGTGAGAAGAGGCACATCCTGATCACTGGCCTTCCCGGTACAGGGAAGACCACGATCATTCTGTCTCTTGTAAAGAGGCTTTCCGGGACGAAGGCAGGATTTGTTACAAAAGAAGTAAGGGACGGGGGAAAGAGGACGGGATTTGTCATCGAGACGATGGATCCGAGTGGGAAGCACAGGACGGCGCCCCTTGCGACCAGATCCCAAAAGGGATCGCCCAGGGTCGGAAACTATCGGGTGTTTGTTGACAACATCGAAAACGTTGCCGTCCCTTCGATCTCTATGGACGCCGATTTTATTATCGTCGACGAGATAGGAAAGATGGAGTGCACATCCAAAAGGTTCAAGGAGGCGATGATTTCGGCCATGAATGGGAGGGGGAGGGTCCTTGCCACGATAGCAAAAAAGGGTGTTGGCTTCATCAAGGAAATAAAGGAGCGGAGCGACATCAGGATCTTCGAGGTGACGAATAGAAACAGGAACTCCCTTTTAGAAACGCTTTTAAAAGAGATAGAGAGGGGATAAGTTGAAAAGAGCGGGAAGTGTAAAGTGATAAGAACCGAGGATACACAAAAAATCCCCTTTCAGGTTACTCCCGGGAAATTCGGAAAATTACAGCTTCTCGAAGAGAATTTTAAATGAAAATAGTGAAGGCGGAATTTATAAAGGGGGCGCTAAAACCCTCTGACTTTCCCGAAGGTCATCTTGCCCAGAAGGCACAGGTGGCATTTTCTGGCCGCTCCAATGTGGGTAAGTCATCGCTTATAAACAAGCTTTTGGGTAGAAAAAGCCTCGCCAGGACATCCTCCACCCCGGGGAGGACGAGGGAGATGAACTTTTTCAACATCAACGACGATTTTATCTTCGTGGATCTCCCGGGCTACGGATATGCAAAGGTCCCGAAAGATATGAGGAGAAGCTGGCGTCCTATGGTGGAAAGATATCTGGATAAAAATCCATCTCTCAGGCTCGTGATCCTGATTGTTGATATCAGGAGAGAGCCTAAAGAAGAGGAGATATCTTTTCTCCTATGGCTTGAAGAGAGAGATATCCCATCTCTTGTGGTGATTACAAAGACCGACAAGGAGAAAAAGGGGAAGGTGGACGGAAGGATAAAGGAGATCGCCCGTATTTTGGATATAGAAATAAACGATATCGTAACTTTTTCCGCCGTCACGGGTCTCGGGAAAGACATCATTTGGGCCAAGATCAAGGAGGCGGTTGGTGCCTGAGACAGTCACATTTTCCTCTCCCGCCAAGGTCAACTACTATTTTAAGATAGTAAGGAGGCTTGAAAGCGGTTATCATGAGATAGTCAACGTTATGAGCAAGATAAGCCTCTATGATGAGATTACACTCGAGATCGGGGGGGGAAAGATAGAGGTTTCGGTTGACGATTCGAGCGTTCCATTGGGCGCTGAAAATACGGTTTTTAGGGCAATCGAGTTATTGCTTGACAGGTGTGGTAGAAAAATTGGAGTAAAAGCGCAGGTAAAGAAGGTGATACCCACTCAATCCGGCCTCGGCGGCGGGAGTTCCAATGCCGCGTCCGTCATGTTGAAGTTGAACGATCTTTTGAGCCTCGGTTTGAGCACGGATGAGCTCATCTCCCTAGCTATACGGGTGGGGTCGGATGTCCCGTTTTTCATTTTCGGCTCCCCTGCCATAGCGAGAGGATTGGGGGATATCCTCGAAAGGATAGATGGTATACCGGAGGCATGGATAGTAATTGTTAAACCACAAGGTGGTATTTCCACTGCAGATGCTTATAAAAGTATTGATTTAGGGTTGACAGTATGCGAAAAAAATACTATTATTCCAACGTTTGATGGAACTCTGGAAGGTCTCGCGAAAGAGATGTGGAACGATTTTGAGCCCCTGGTCGAAATGAGACTTCCGGATATTGCAAAGATTAAGGATGGACTTCTGAGGCATGGTTCTTTGAGAGTTATGTTGTCGGGGAGTGGATCCTCAGTCTTTGGGATTTTTAAAGACCAGGTAAAAGCATATGAGGCTTATAGTGAGCTCTGTTCCAATCCCGGTTGGGCTGTTTTTTTGGCACGAAACATTTTCGACTAATTTCTGGCGAGGGAGGCTTCAATGGAGATAACTGAGGTCAGGGTCTTTCCGGTAAACGAGGAGAGGCTGAAAGCTTATGCAACAATCACCTTTGACGATTGTTTCATCATTCGCGATCTTAAGATTATTAACGGCAATAACGGTCTTTTCGTAGCTATGCCCAGCAAAAAGAGGAAGGACGGAACCTTCCGAGATACTGCCCATCCTTTGAATAATGAAACCAGAAGGATGATAGAGGACGTGGTCCTAGGTGAGTATGAGAAAGAGATTGAGAAGACCGGGACGGAAGATCGAATGGAGAGTAGTGAAGAATACGATTAATTCTTCTCTTTTTCAGTATCGATAAATTGGGGTGGGGGTAGGTTTGTTTTTTTGGGGTGTCGACAAGCGGTAAGTCACGGGACTTTGGATCCCGCATTCGGAGGTTCGAATCCTCCCACCCCAGCCAGTGTTAACTAATAATATAGTTAATAAAATTGGTGTCTTTGAGCATTGAATAAGATCAGGATTTTTTCTGGGAATTCCAATCCCAAGATGGCGAAGGAAATATGTCAATCTTTGGGAATTCCTTTAGGTAAAGCGGAGGTCAAGCACTTCTCAGACGGAGAGGTCTCGGTCGAAATCCATGAGAGTGTCAGGGGAATGCAGGTTTTCGTGATTCAATCCACATGCCCCCCGGTAAATGACAATCTTATGGAGCTATTGGTCATGATCGATGCTCTAAAGAGGGCGTCTTCAGAGGAGATCACCGCCGTGATCCCTTACTATGGCTATGGGCGTCAGGACAGAAAGGTATTTCCCAGGGCACCAATAACCGCAAAGCTTGTTGCGGACCTCTTGGAAACGGCCGGTGTAAAACGGGTCATCTCAATGGAGCTCCATGCAGGTCAGATACAGGGCTTCTTCAACATTCCTGTCGACCACCTCTATTCATCTCCGAAAATGGTGGATTATTTTCGGGGCAAATTTAACAAGGATATGGTGGTCGTGTCTCCCGATGCAGGTGGGGTTGAGAGGGCGAGGGCGTATGCACAGCGCCTAGAGGTTGGCCTTGCTATCATCGATAAGAGACGGGAGAGTCCTAACGTCGCCCAGATGATGAATATTGTCGGCGATGTCAAAGGTAAGAATGCCGTTATACTGGACGATATGGTGGACACCGCCGGGACCTTGGTCAGGGCGGCAGAAGCCCTGAAAGATAACGGCGCGAAGAAGGTCTATGGTGCATGCACCCATCCCGTGCTCTCTGGCCCTGCGGTGGAGAGGATTGTTGAATCTCCGATTGAAGAGATGGTTGTCACAAACACAATTCCGCTCAGGGAGGATGCAGAAAAATCGAAGAAAGTAAAGGTACTTTCGGTCTCCGGACTATTTGCCGATGCAATAAATATGGTGTATAAGCGCGGGTCGGTGAGCAAGCTTTTTATATAGACATGGCGCTTGGTCCGAATGGAATAGGCATTAGAGATTGGAGACCCGATTTTTTTGGAAACGAAGGGTATATAACAAAAAAAAAGAGTTATTTAGATACATCAATTAACATTTTGTTATGTTATTGAAAGGGGCTTTTTTTGAGCCCCCCTTTTTATCAGATGAGGGTGAAGAGATATGGAAATAGGTGAACTTAAGATTTCTGTGAGAAATGATAAGGGCAAGGGAGCGGTCAGAAAGCTCAGGGCCAAGGGGTTGGTTCCGGGGATATTTTACGGCCCCGGCGAGGAATCGGTGAAAATAGCCATAGATTCAAATACACTGAAGACGGCTATAGGGGGCCACGAGGACGCAAATCCCATCTTCAACATCATTCCCGAAGGGGAAGAAGCCAAGAGACTTGAAGGTAATAGGGTTGTTTTAAAGGAGACTCAATATAATATATTGACCCATGAATACCTCCATGTAGATCTCCTCAAGATTGATATGGCAAAGAAGCTGACCGTCGAGGTGCAGATACATTATACCGGGAAGCCCGAGGGGGTCAAGACGGGTGGAATCCTTCAGGAGGTCAGGAGGAAGTTGGAGATAGACGCCCTCCCCTCGGATATACCGGAATCGATAAATGTTGACGTCTCGGGTCTCAATGTTGGAGATTCCTTGCACATCCAGGATGTGAAGCTTCCTGAGGGTTGTGAAACGGACACATCGGTAAACTATACCGTCGTTACGGTGATAGCACCGAAGGTGACCGCAGAAGATCTGGGAGAGGAAATTGCTCCTGAGGAGGAAGCCGAGCTTGAGGGTGAAGATTTAGGTGAAGGCGAAGCTGAATCCGAAGATGAAGGCAAATAGAGTTAGAAACGATCTGACTTTTCGACCTTTACTTTGAGTATGGATCAGAAACGGTTCAGTGCCGGTTATTTCTTTAAAGGTCGCTTTGATTCGTATCGTGATTTTAGAGATGGTTCGTTTTTTGTGTGAACTTTTTTTACCAAAGCTCTATCAGAAAAAGGTAATAAAGGGGCGATGAAAGCCGTCTTCGGGTTGGGAAATCCGGGAAGGAGGTATCAAGAAAGCCGCCACAATGTGGGATTTATGGTCGTCTCCTCACTTGGAGTTGAGGTTGGGATAAGAATAAGAAAGAGGAGGTTTTCTTCGAAGACGGGAATCGGCGAGGTAGATGGAAAGAAGGTCCTCTTGGCCTTGCCACAGACATATATGAATCGCTCTGGGATTTCGGTATCTAAGACCGTAGATTTTTTTCGTCTCTCGCCGCAAGACATAATCGTGGTCTACGACGATATGGATCTTGAATTCGGGAGACTAAGAATAAGGAAGGGGGGGAGCTCGGGGGGACATCGTGGCGTTCAGTCGGTAATTGATTATCTCGACTCCAAGGATTTTATAAGGTTGAGACTTGGGATAGGAAGACCGATGGGGGAAGTAGGGAGGCACGGTGATCCCATAGATTTTGTCCTGAGCCCTTTTTCCACCGGTGAAAGGGATATCTTACAGAATATGATAGATAGCGCCAAAGAAGCCATCTTGACAATAGTGCATAAGGATGTTGATTTTTCAATGAACAGGTTCAATAAGTAGTATCAGTCTATTTTTTGGAGGTGAGTATGAGTGAAAAATTGGCGTTTTTTTCGCCGATTGTTGGTCTGGTTGGGCTCTTGATAGCGTTTTTTATTTACCGCTATATCAAGAGACAGGATGACGGCAACGAGCTGATGCGGGATCTCGCCCAGCAGATACACGACGGATCCATGATATTTTTGAAGAGGGAATATACAATTCTGATGTTTTTTCTCGCATTGGTGGCGATTTTGCTCGGTCTCTTTGTTGATAGGACCTGGAATACAACGATTTGTTATATTTCAGGTGCCATATCATCAATGCTTGCGGGATTCTTTGGGATGAAGGCCGCAACAAAGGCAAATGTGCGGACATCCCAGGCCGCCGCGAAAGAGGGCCTCGAGAAGGCACTGACCATATCGTTTATGGGTGGTGTAGTTATGGGGCTTTCGGTGGCGAGTCTCGGTCTCGTGGGCGTGGGGATTTATTTCATAATCTTCGGATCACCCGAGACGGCCAAGTTCATAAACGGTTTCGCAATGGGTGCGAGCTCGATAGCCCTATTTGCCCGTGTGGGTGGTGGAATTTACACCAAGAGTGCGGATGTAGGTGCTGACCTTGTGGGTAAGCTGGAGGCGGGGATACCCGAGGATGATCCTAGAAACCCGGGCGTCATCGCCGACAATGTGGGCGATAATGTGGGAGATATCGCAGGTATGGGCGCCGATATCTTCGAGTCCTACGTGGGGGCGATCATTGCTACTATAGCAATTGCGGCCACGGCATCAATTTTTACATTGGGAAATGTAATAGACGCCGGCGTAGATGTCACGGTTTTAACGGCACCCGATCTCAAGGTGAAACTCATGGCACTCCCCCTTGTCGTGGTGGCATTCGGTCTCCTCTGCTCTCTTATCGGCATATGGTCGGTAAAGATTTTCAGAAAGATAGGACCAAAACAAACCCTCAGATATTCGGCTATTCTGGCGGCGATTATATTCCTTATCGGGAATTTCTTTGTTGCTAAGGGTTTCGGGAGCACCGGTGCCTTCTGGGCTATCCTGGCGGGGACGCTGGCCGGTATACTTATCGGTCTTGTGACAGAGTGGTATACATCAGAAAACGAGTGGTTTTCAAATGTCCCTGTAATAAGGGTGGCCGAAGCGTCCAAGACAGGGCCGGCCACAAACATCATCACGGGCCTTGCCTTGGGGATGGAGTCGACCATAATTCCGGTTATCATAATCTCTGTTGCGACACTGGTGTCGTACTACTTTGCAGGGATCTATGGGATCGGTATCGCAGCGGTCGGCATGCTCGGTACCGTGGGGATCACAATGAGTGTTGATGCATACGGACCCGCCGCCGACAACGCCGGTGGTATCACAGAGATGGCCGGTCTGGGTGCTAATGTGAGGAAGATTACCGACAGCCTCGACGCCCTTGGAAACACCACGGCGGCGCTCGGCAAGGGATTCGCAATCGGTTCGGCGGCTCTTACCGCCCTTGCCCTTTTTACCGCTTTTACCCAAGCGTCCAAGATGGAGGTGATAGATCTGATAAATCCCCTCGTTGTTGTTGGGGTCCTCATCGGGGCCGTTATCCCATTTTTTATCGCATCTCGGACGATGATGGCGGTTGGAAACGCCGCGTTCCACATGGTCGAGGAGATCAGGCGTCAGTTCAGGGAGATCCCCGGCATAATGAAGGGGAAGGGAAGACCCGACTCAGCTCGTTGTGTAGACATCGCAACAAAGGCTTCGCTCAAATACATGATTGTGCCGGGTCTCACTGCCTTGATCATGCCGCCCCTCATGGGCTTTGTGCTTGGGAAAGAGGCACTGGCAGGAATGCTGGCAGGTGCCACCGCCACAGGCGTCTTGATGGCGCTTTTTATGGCGAACGGCGGTGCCATATGGGATAACGCAAAGAAGTACATCGAGGGTGGTGCCCACGGAGGTAAGGGTTCGGAAGCACACAAGGCAGCGGTTGTCGGCGACACCGTAGGAGATCCGTTCAAGGATACTTCGGGTCCTTCGATGAATATCCTCATCAAGCTGATGAGCGTGGTCTCTCTTGTCATCGCGCCAACCCTGATCGATTTCAAAGGAATTTTGGCCAATTTCTTTTAAGGTCCGATTCGTTTGAAATAGGATTGTCTTTGCGCTGGTGATGATAAATTAAATCTAATCCTTTTAAGGATAGATGGGGGGTGAAAATTTTCGCCCCCTTTTTTTGTCTTTTCGATCAATCGGGGAAATCGGTTGGGTGGTAGGTGGGTAGATTTTTAAGGTTTTTGTATTTGGCTCTGATAAGAGGATTGATTGGATTTTAAATCGCGGATTTCTTATTATCGAGACCTTTTATGGACTGTCGTGGTTTTTTTCAATACGGGAAATGATCTCATCCATGACAATATCGTAGGTTCTATTTGAATGAACGAATTCAAAACCGGCAAGTGCGATCTTCTTTCTCTTGATCTCGTTTTTCAGGTAGTAATCGATTAAATCGAGACACTCTTCCAGGTTGTGATACCACTCAAGGTGAACACCCTTTGTGAAGATGGTTTCAAGCCCGGGAACGTAGTTAGTCAAGAGAAAACCCCCACACCCTAAGGTTATCCATGTGCGATTCGAAAAGTAACATTCCATTTCAAAGTTTTTATCGCATCCCAAGATAATTTTAGAGGCGTAACAGATTTTTGCGTATTCTTTTGGATAGATATCCTCTTTTAGGCAGGTAAATCCAATATCCTGCCAATTTGCCCCCCAAACCTTTAGATCATAATGCTTATTTAACAAGTTAAAAAGATTTATACGGTAGTCTGTTATTTCAGGTATGGGTCTGCCGATAAAGGCGACATCGGAGGCCCATTTTCTATCTTTTGTAGGGGTGATGGTGTGGGCCTCGTC
>CAZDOD010000103.1:0-10334 GCA_964506935.1 uncultured Thermodesulfobacteriota bacterium
CCATGTGGACGCACTCATCGAGCGTGTAGGCGATCGGGAGCTTCTCCTCCTCGGCCGTGGCGCTACCCAACAAAGCCCACAGATGAAATAAAACTAACAAAGGCAATACGAAAAAAACTCTTTTATCTTTTCTCATGGTTTGACCTACATTTGTTTCAAGTTAAGAAAAAAAACCTCGATATTTTCTCTCTTAATAAAATTGGCCTCTTTTTCTTATCAGGTTGAATTAAATAACTAACTGTTTAGTTAACAACATTCTACAACAGGATAAAATATGCTGTCAAGAAAAATTTTCTTACTTTATTGATTTTTTTAAGAAAATGATAGCCACAAAAGGCGGTTAACTTAAGCAGGATAGGACACTATAAGTCGACATCAGCTTCGCGCCCCTTCCCAACATAGGTGAGCTCGCTGATATCTATGACAAGATCGAGATATGAATCCCTGACACCCGCATCGACCAAAATCCCCTTAAAGCCGACAAAGTATCCATCCTCGACCTCGGTGGGTGCATCGACCTTAAAAAAGAAGAGGGTCAAAACGACCCGTTCCAAAA
This sequence comes from uncultured Thermodesulfobacteriota bacterium, assembly GCA_964506935.1. Taxonomy (GTDB): domain Bacteria; phylum Desulfobacterota; class Zymogenia; order Zymogenales; family Zymogenaceae; genus CAZDOD01. Next base: position 557 of record CAZDOD010000103.1, read on the forward strand.
AAACATCTTCAGAAGATTCCGTATCGGATGTTGCGGTCAGAGTAAACGCCACCGTCCCGCGACTCTCGAAAGGCTCGCCCTCGATCCGCCCCTCGCCGGTTATTCTCTTTTTTTTAAGGTAGGTCTTAAAGTGCCTCACAAACCGGGTATCATCATCTGTGAGGGGAAGGAGTTCCTCGGCAACATCAAAAGGAGTCAACAACTCATCATAAAAACCCCTCCTTATGATAAGGGCAACGATGAAGATTAAAAAAAGAAAAATGATTACATAATAGATCATGGATTGTAAAAGGCAAATAGTCTGCGGAGAAAGACGTTATTATTACAGTTTTAGATAACATCGGGGGGTCGCCTAAAGATGTCCCCCCATCCCCACCCTTTATCGGGGTATTTTTAGACTTTCTTTTTCGGATCCAAAAAATCAGGCCTTGTGAACTCCGGCTCGGGCCAGGTGTAAAAACCCTTTCCTGACTTCATCCCAAGCTCCCCCCGATCGATCATCGCCTTCAGGGCATCGGGCGGCCTGTCATTCGGGTCGCCGCTCTGGTCCCAATACGCCATCTCGATATTGTATATGACATCGAGACCGATGGCGTCCATGAGCCCGAACGGGCCCGCGTACATCCCCGTCAATTTCATCCAGCCGCGGTCGATATCCGTTATGTCGGCGTAATCGTTCGCCCATGACGCCAACGCTTCCCTCTTTGCCGCCCGCCAGACCCTGTTTACGACAAAACCCATGCATTCGTTTTTGACAAGGAGCGGGAGGCAGTCGATGCTCCTCGACCAGTCTTCGGCAGCCCTGAAGGTCTCGTCCGAGGTCACAGACCCCCTCATGATCTCGGTGTAGTTCCTCTCGGGTATCGGGGCGGCGAAATGGATGTTCACCACCTTGTCCTTCCTTTTTGTGGCGCCTTCTACCATTGATACTGGAAGTGACGAGCTGTTGGTGGCGATGATCGCGTGGGGCGGGGCTTTTTCATCCACCTCGGAAAATACCTTCTTTTTTGCTTCGATATTTTCGGTCACGGCTTCGATTACTAGGTCGGCGTCTTTTACCGCGTCTTCGATGTTGTCGAAAAATGCCGTCCTTTTTATCGCCTCCGAAGCGTCGCCATTTATCGCTTGGAAGTGCCCCTCGATATAGAATTTAGTAAGTCCCTTGGCCCTTTCAAGGGCATCCGAGTTCAGATCACAAATGTGGACTTTGTAGCCGAATACGGCGGATCTCGAGGCGATCTGGCTCCCCATAAATCCGGCCCCTATCACCGCCACGGTCTCGATTCTATTGGCCATAGTGAAACCCCTAAAAAGTTCGTGTCCTATTTTTTAAAGTAAGAGATTTACCACAGGCTTGGAGGGATTTCAAGGAGAATCGGAGATATAAGGAGGTCCTTCCCGCCTAAAAGTAGTAGCGCATCTGGAGAAAATAGATGTCGGGATTCATTCCATATTCCGAATCCGAATCCCCCGTCCCGATCTGGAGACCGATCGTAAGATAGAGGTCTTCGGTCATCGAATATTCGACCGAGGGTGAAAAAAGCATGCTTTCGTCGTCAATATTTAAGAAGGCCGAAAAATCCCCCCGGACAAGCGGAGCGAACTCGTATCCGAGGCTCAAAAAGAGATAATTTTTCGCGAGTGTAAGCTCCGAACCATCCGCAAGCGAAGAGAGATTATAGTCGTCCTTATTACTTTTACCCTTCCCGTTGTAATAATATTCGAGAGTAACAGAAAAGGTGTTCGGAAAGATATACTGCGCCCCTATCGATGCGCGGAGATATTCCTTTTTCGACCTTTTGGACGAAAATCCAAAAGGAGACAGGGGATCGAGAACAAGATACTCATCGATAGTATCCTCTATAAAATATGCGAGCTCTCCGAAGACCGCCAAGTCCTTTATCTGGCCGGCGAAGTCGAATCCGAAGACCTCTTTATCTCGAAAGCGGCCCGCCATGACTGAAAAGTCGTAGTCGAAGACGTTTGTGTATATGCGAAAGGCATATGAAGCATCATTTATGTTTCTCGACGGGACGAAGACGAGGGAAAGGCCCGAAAAGCCACCGAGCGGTATCTCAAAGACCGCCGCGTCCACGCCGATCTTCTCTTCCTTGTCTATCTCTGCCGGATCAAACGGATTGAAGAGATCGGTGGGGCTTATGAACCTCGCCGTCCCCCACGCGATCCGCTGGCGGCCGATCGATAATGTGAAATTATCGAAAAAGATCGATAGGTAGCACCTGTCCAGCGTGTGGCGGGCAAGGATGTCTTCCGAGTTTTGGATTACGGAATATAGCTCCAAAAAATCATCGGGGTCTCTCGATGCGATCTCCCTAAACGACGGATTTTTTAATGACTCGCCCAGCATGGCCGAGATCTCATAGTGCAAAACGAGCTTTACCCGCCCCCTCCACGAGGCCTCGGTCTTGAGCCTGAGTTTTGCCACATTGTCCCAACTCTCGTCGTCTCCATAAGAGGAAAGCGTTGTGAGATTTTTGAAATATCCCCCGAAGGTTATAAGGAGGTCATCGGTCTTGAGGATTTCCTTCGATTGGGAAAAGGCGACCGACGAAAAGACAGGAATTAAAAAAAACGCAAAAATTGCTATGAAAAATTTTCTCTTCATAAGGCACTTAATAAAACCTACTTTACTTTGTCCTCCGCTACCATCCCATCTTTGAGTGTCACGAGCCTCCTCGCATAGTTCATTACCATCTTGTCGTGGGTCGAGAATATGAATGTGACACTCCTTGCCCGGTTCATCTCTTGCATCATCTCAAGGAGTGACTTGCCCGTCACGGAATCGAGGTTTGCGGTCGGCTCGTCGGCCAGAACAACATCGGGATTCGACACGATTGCCCTCGCAACGGCGACCCGCTGCTGCTGACCCCCGCTCATCTCGTTGGGGCGGACGTTGATGTAGTCCGAAAGATCGACTTCCCTCAAAATCTCCTCCGCCCGATCAATCCTCTCCGTTTCAGAGACACCCTGAAGGAGCATGACATATTCGACGTTCTCACGGGCGGTGAGAACCGGAATCAAATTATATGCCTGAAAGATAAAGCCGATATGATTGAGCCTCAAATCGGAAAGCCTCGATTTGCTTAAATTGGCCAGGTCCTCACCCGCAACTATTACAGAACCTGATGTCGGGTTGTCAAGCCCCCCGATGAGGTTCAAAAGCGTGGTCTTTCCCGAACCGGAGGGACCGGCAATCGCCATAAATTCCCCCTTATTCACCTTAAGGTCAACACCCCTCAAGGCGTTGACCCTTACCTTCGACTCTTCATATACCTTCACAAGCTTTTTCGTCTCAATGATCGGTTTTGCCATATCAATACCTATCTAATAAACAAAGTTACATGATAACTGATACATAGACAAAGTCTCTCTTTACACCGCATAAACCAATATTCTAAGCCTCCCTTATCGCCCTCACGGGAGAAAGTCTCATTATTTTGACGGCCGGATAGAGGGATGAAACGAAGGTTGCAATCAATACAGAAATGGTGGACCAAAAAGCGTTACTTGCAATGATGATCGGATATAGGATCGGGCTTATCCCTCCCATGTATTTTAGGCTATCGGCCCATAACGATATATTAATGCCGGTCTTTGATAATATTGCATAAATCAGAAGTGATACTACCCACCCCGCAACTACTCCCACGATTCCGAGGAAAAATCCCTCCCACATAACCATGGAGAAAATCCTCCTCGGCTTTGTCCCTATTGCCATGAGGATACCTATCTCGCGGGTCCTCTCGAGGACGCTCATCAGGATCGTGTTGACGATCCCAAAGGCCATTGCAATGATTACTACTAGAAAAACTATATAGTTGAAAGCCGAGAACATTTCCACCATTTGGACGATCAGCGGCATGATCTCCTCCCAGGTGAGTATTTCGTAGTCGCCCAGGACATTTTCTTTGAGGGCGGCCGCGAGCGTATCCACGTTCTCCAAATCATCGGCCATTATTACAATTTCCGAAATCCTCCTGTTCATAAATAAGAGCGCCTGGGCATCACTGATATTTATAAAGACATTGTATTTGTCATACTCTGAGGAAGTGGATTCAAAAATACCTTTGACCCGATAGGCAGCGGTGCCGAATTCATCGGCAAGCCCCTGTGACATAAGGACTATCTTGTCGTCCAATCCGACTTCGAGCTTCTCGGCAAGCGACCTCCCGATATATATCTCCCCCTTCTCGCCGGAAAGAAACCCCCCTTCTTCCACATATGTTGCGATGGAGCTAACATCCGGCTCACTAATATAGTCGACACCCCATATCTCCACCCCCGACGAGCCTTCAGGGGATGACACCAAACCCCTTGCCTTCACACGCTCGGCATAACTGACAAGATGCGGCGTCCCCTCTATATATTTCACCATATTTTCGGGATACCGGATATGAAGTGAGACGTTCATATTATCGGTAAAGCCCTTTCTGTGTATCTGTATATGCCCGACCCCGTTTTTTATGGTGGTATTGACCATATCTATTCTCATCCCGTCCATTATGGCAATCATATAGACCATACCGAAAAGGCCCACGACGATTGCGGTAACGATAATAACGGTACGTCTCCTGTTCCTCCAGATATTTCTCCAGGCAAGTTTTAACGTCATGGTCATAAGTGTTATCCCTAAATAGTTATTTACTATACATGCCTAAGTGCATCAACGGGTTTTAGATTGGCGGCCTTTACCGCGGGATATATAGCCGCAAGGAGCGTAGATACCAGAATTATGGAATCCGATACATAAAAGACCCAGGGGTACATCCTAGCGTATATCAGAGGATCTAAGCCGAAGCTCGAAACAACTTCGGAATAGGCGGAGAAATCTATTGGGATCTTAGTAAAATAGAACGCAAACCCAAACCCTATAAGATTTCCTATAACAATACCCAGAAGTGCGATAAGTGCAGATTCACACATAATCAGCCTTATGATCTCTCTGGGCTTTGTTCCGAGTGCCATCATCACCCCGAACTCCCGATACCTCTCCATGACCGCCATGAGGATGGTGTTCAAAATACCGAATATCACGACCAACAGGATCATGAAGTAGAAGATGTAACCGAAGGCGTTGTCAAACTCTATGAACTGGACGAGTTCCGGCATCAACTCCTGCCACGGCATCACCTCATACTTTTCGAGGTCGACGATTGAGACAATATCCCTGTTTACCTTTTTGAGATTCCTAGAATCACCAAGGAGTATCGTTACTTCCGAAACAAGATCGTCCATCGAGATCAGATACTGCATCTCACCCAGGTTTATAAAGGCCATGGAACGATCCATATCCGACGAGCCGGAGCTGAAAATTCCGGTTACGATGAAATTCGCGGCGCTCATCGCCCCATAGTAGTCCTGCGTGATGATGGTGATCTCGTCGGAGACGTCGGCGTCTATGTTACGGGCAAGCGTCTCCCCAATCAATATACCTTCGGGATCAGACGGGTCAAGGTATCCCCCCCTTACCACCTTTTTCGCCATGGAGCTGAACTTATTTTCTCTTTCGGGTTCCACCCCGACCAAGAGTATCCCATTGGTGTTGTACTCGTGGGATATGAGCGTATCGATATTCACCCGCTTGACGTATGCCTTTATCCGCTCGTCTTTTTCGAGGAAATCGGTAAGCTCACGAGGAGGAACAAAACTATTGTAGATCGTCCTGTCCTCCCAGTAGCCCTTGTCATGGATCTGTATGTGGCCGGTATATATCTTTAAAGCGTCCCTAACCATCTGTTCGTGCTCCCCAAGGGCGATACACCACGAAAAGATGGCAAGCGCAACTGCAAAGATCACAGCTGACATTGTGATTATCGTCCTTCGCTTGTTCCTCCAAATGTTCCTCCATCCCAAGGACAGGACACGATATCTTCGAGCAGCCATAAGAGTTTACTCCGAGATTTATTGGATCAAAGTCAATATCTTAGCGACGAATACAAACTATTTAAGGAACTATACCCCTTTTTAAGTTTGAAAGGGAAAAAATTTCTTCTGAGATCGGGACGTCAAACTCAATCCTGTCCAAGATGATGACGGTCTTTCTCCCCTCCTTGGTCTTGGGCACCATGGTCCAGACCGTTGGGATCGTCCTCCCGCCCATCTCTTTTATCTCGGTGAGATCCATCACCCGAATCAGCTTTCCCTTCTCGTCGTAGTACTCATATTTTAAGGGAACGTAGTCGCCGTCACGGATGTATGCGACTATCCTCCCCCAGACGACCGCAGCCTCGGGCTTGGGGACGAGCTCCAGCAGATAGGCCTCACCCTGATCGAGAGTCTCCTTTCCGATAATGGCGGGGTCATAATCGTCGACGATGCTCGACTCCTTTACGAGGTCGTCATTGGTAAAATCTGAGCCCATCCATGACTGCATCATCATCGTAGGGGGTATCTTGATTATCTTTTCGACCGAGGGGAGATAGTTCCACATGTTGTTTTCAAACTTGAGCGATACCGTCCCAGCTTCTTTAGCGGGAGCTGTTATCTTGACGAGGGATTTGTCCTTCCCCTTCTCCCAACTGTCCATCGTGAGCGTCCGCTCCCAGTTGGGAGTCGTGATGGTCATGGTCAGGGTGGAGGTGTTGGATCTCCCCCTCATCAGGTCTTCGGCCTTTCTCGTTATCTCCTCGGCGGTGAGTTCGGCAAAGGATGATGTGGGAATCAAAAAAGCAAGAACCAAAAAAATAGAAACTTTCAATTTTCTTTTCATTTCTTTTCACCCAGAGAAATACTGTTTAAAAAAACCTCCAAAGACTCCACATACTCCTCGAAGGCCCTCCTTCCCTTTTCGGTGATATGATAGACGGTCCGGGGCCTGTTTTTCACGAACTCCTTGGTAACAGAGATATAGCCGTTTTTTTCGAGGACCTTGAGGTGTGCGTTCAGGTTGCCGTCGGAAAGCGACAGCGATTTTTTCAGCGCCGTGAATTCAGACTCCCCTTCGACGGCGAGCTTCGTCATGATCCCGAGTCGCGCCCTCTCGTGGATCACACGATCCAGGGTGTCGGTTATTTTCAGTGCGTTATCCATACCCTTCTTTATTAAAACAAAAGATGCCGTTTTAAATATATACTTCAATCTTCCGATATACCCTGTTCAGCCAAATCGAATTCGATTCAAAAGATTGCCATCGGGCTCGAAAAATCGAATCGCCAATCGCCCGTGCCTCATACTACCATGATATACAGGGTCACCAGTCCCTGAACGATCGATATCGCAAGCGTCGATATCAAAATGAAGAGCGACATCGGGGTCTTAAACTCCTCCCTCCCCTTTTTGATAAAATATGTGTGGATATAAAAGGCGAAGATACCCCCGAAGCTCACGATCAGCGAGATCACAAGACCCGCAAAAGAATATTTCGACAAAAGGACGAGCCCGTAGAGGAGAACAAAAAGCATCGGGAAATGGAGAAGTAAAAATCCCCCTATCCCCCCGGGGATGCCGAAGAGCTCCCACTCCTTCCAGTATGCCGAGTCGATCTCGTGGATTATCAAGAATATGGCGTTAATTAGATAAATCCAGAATAGTACCTCTAACATTTTTCTCTCCCTTTTTTCCTGAAAATCTAAAAAATACTCCCTCAGATTTTATAATCGATACCCCACGCCTTCGCATAATCGGGGTAGTTTTGAAAGAAGACCTTCTTTACGTCATCCGGCACGCGGTTTGCTATGCAAGATAGATTATAACAGCGGTTGCATTGCGTTCGAAGCACCGTCCACCCCCAAATAAATGTCGCCCATATGAAGATTATAAGAAGAAGCCACATCTTGCCCGCTATAAAAAAGGGTATCGGATAGATAAAAAGAATAGATACATATATCAGCCACACGATCCTTTCTATTTTATTTGCCGGCCTCGGATTAATCTTCGGGATCTTCGGGAGCCCCCAATTTGCATGGCATTTTAGCGTAAAGCCCTCCTCGGCATAGTGGGGACAGTGGCGACACAGGATGAGGGCCTCGAGATAGCCGAAAAAGACAACAGCGAGACCGATCCACACGATAAGCCCGATCCAGAACCTCCCGATTATCATCCCCGCCAAAAACGGGATGAGCCATCCGATAAAAAGCACTCCGAAATCCATGAGGTCCGCGTGAGTGTGATTACAGAGGAGCCTCCCCTCGATCTCGCACCCTTCGCAGTCTGTCCTGATACAGGCCTTTGCATTCACCTTTTCTGTAACCACTTTATCGCCTATCATAAAACTTTGAGCCGTAAAAAATCATTTCCTACGAACTATCAGATATGCCACGCCCCATACGAGCGTCACGAGTCCCGCAAATGCGAGACAGAATAGCCCCATCTCCGGCAAAATGAGGGCAACAATCGAGACCACAAATGAGCCCAGGCCGAAGACCCATATTCCGCCGGGTATGAAGAATCCCGCCACCGTAAGCGAGGTTCCCATAGACAAAAGCCACGCTCCGGGGATATAGATTGTCATCTTGGTCTGGATAAAGAGCATCGTGAGGATAAGCCCCTCCACGGTCATCAGGACTTCTGCCAGGACGATTTTAATGGGGAGGGCCGAGAGGATCGGCTTTCCGGCTTCACGGGTCCCTTTGAAAAAATAAAACATCTCGACGCCGGACGCCATCGCCCCCAGGATAATCCAAAGCGACCAGATCGTCCCCGATAGGTCCCATTTGGGGGGATGTCTTGTTATCTGTGCCGTGAGAATCGTCCCCAAAAGGATCGCAATCCCCCAGGCAACTCCGGGCCAGCCCGACATGAAGAAATCCTTTGAGGCGTTCATCACTCCCTTGATGTATTTAATGTCGCTTATCGCTTTTTCGACATCCTCCTGGTTATTTGATCCTTTGCCCCGCAAATCCTCCCCGCCGCGAAACATACTGTTTTCTGACATTGCTCTATCGCCTCTTAATCTTTTTAAATGATATTAAATATCTCCCGATAAAATATTATCCTTTAATCTTCATCCCGAAAGGAGTCCCTCCATGAGGCCCCTGTAGAATTTTCGGTTGAGCCTGGGTTTATCCATCATCGCCTTTGAGAAGACTATCGCCTTCTCGGGGCAGTTGTGAACGCATTTGAGACAAAGCTCGCAGTTTTCGGAATCGAACAACGGGATTTCTTCTCCCTTCTTCCAGCATCCCCTGATGCACCCCTTGACACATGTGTTGCAGTTTTTGCACCTATCGCCGATCACATGAATATTTTTGCTGTATTTTTTATACGACTTCTCGCCGAAATACGTAAAGATATCGTTAATTGGAACGTACCATTTATAAATGGGCATTTTAGGTCTTTTTGCCTCGCTTTGCAACCCCCTCCCAATATCAGACACCACCCTATCTATCTTTTTTTTCACCCCCTTCTCATACCTGAATATGAATTTTATCGAAGAGGGAAAGAGGAGTGCGCCGTCGCTCCCCGGGCCACGGAATCTTTCGTATCCCAAAAGCACGATATTTTTGTCATAGAGCCTCTTTGCCAGAATCCTCATGGCGTTTCCGAGATATAGCCCGCAGGTCATAAAGATAAATCCCCTTTTCGGGAATTTTTGTTTAGGCATCCTGTCTATAAATTCGAGCATCGATCTCGACGGCCTGCAATTATATGTCGGTGAGCCGAAGACGACCATATCCGCGTCTTTAATCTTATTAAAATCGAAGGCCGATCTTAGTGTGATGGGGGCCATCTCGACATCGTAAGACTTCGAGAGCTTATCGGAAATCACCTCGGCAATCGTCCTAGTGCTCCCGGAGCCGGAGTGATGGAGAACAAAAAT
>CAZDOD010000104.1:0-10235 GCA_964506935.1 uncultured Thermodesulfobacteriota bacterium
AAAGGGGACCTATGTCCCAACCCTAGATGAGGTTTTACGGCAGTTCAAAGGGTCGAGGTTCAATATCGACATCAAAGACGGGAAAAAAAAGACCACAGGGCTCGTCCTCGATGTCGTGAAGAAACGAGGGGCAAAAGGGAGGGTGCTCATCGCCTCGAAATCGAAAAAGGCCCTTGGCGTAATAAGAAGAGAGGCGCCGGATGTGGCAACCGGCGCATCGAAAGGCGAGGTGATAAAATTTCTGTCTCTGTCAATTATCAAGATGAAGACTCTATATAAGATCCCATTCTGCGCCCTGCAGGTACCCAAGGAAATATTTGAGCTGTCGTTTCTAAATCCGAGGCTCATCGAGGCCGCGAAGGATGCGGGGGTTCAGATCCACGTCTGGACGATAAACGATGAGGATGACATGATAAGACTCTTCAATATGGGCGTTGACGGCATCTTCACCGATTACCCCGAAAAGGGGATAGAGACCGCAAGGAGATATCGTTGACACACACCTTTGACATTTTTTCCGATGACACCCTAACCACAGACCCTTTTAAATATAATTGACTTGACATTCCCCCCCAAACATATATAAAAATTAATAAGACTCAAAATAACGGGCTTTTTATGAAATTTATCCGCATTTTTATATCCAGTATCTTAATCGTCGCCTTTGCCGTTATCGGCTTTTTCGCCTATCTATTTATGGTCTACCCCAGATTCGACTACTCCGATCCCAAATTTCTTGCCGGGGCGGATTACGATGTCGTTGATGTCAATGGCGATATCGATGGATATAGCGTCCTTATCGCTTCTGGACTCCCCTACCCCACCGACTTTGAGAAATTGAGCTATCCTGCGCAAGACCTCAACGGCATCTGGAAGATGAGATTCGACCCCGACGAGATAGGAGAGGGCGAGGGGTGGGAAAAGACAAAAGAGGCGGACGATAACTGGGAGGATATAAAAATCCCCTCGACCTACAATTATTTTAACGGCCCCCACCGGGGACATGAGGGCGTTACGTGGTATCTATTGAAATTTACGCCGAGCTACAAAAAAACCCCCGAAAGGTTTATCCGCCTCTGCTTCGAGGGGGTGCTTTTGAGGTCGAAGATATGGATCAACGGAGAGTTTGTCGATGAGCACGAGGGGGGATACACCCCATTCTACTTCGACGTAACCGAATATTTAAGGGAAGGTGAAGAAAACACACTCGTAGTCAGGGCCGACAACAGGCTGACCTACGACTCACTCCCGACGAGGTCGTGGGAAAAACACAATCCCGGCTGGGGGGTCTACGGGGGGATTTATCGCGGAGTTCGCATCGAATGGATTCCAAGACAGTATATTTTTAAGGCCATAGTCGAATCTGGGGCGTCGGGAGATATTTCAAATGTTGATGTCACCCTGTTTATACACAATAACGATTTTTCGGGATACTACATCTTTTCAGGCAGCATCGTTGGGCCCGACGGGACGATATACGAATCGCCCCCATACGTCTATCATTCGAGGGGGGAGATAGATAACTATTCGCTCCAATTCGAGATAGGAGATCCGCACCTCTGGTCGCCGAAAAGCCCCGATCTGTATGAACTGAACCTATCAATCAAGACGAAGGGTGCCGAAGAGACCGTCACAACGAAGTTCGGCATAAGAAAAATCGAAATAGACGGGTACGGGCTCTACCTGAACGGGGAGAAAATCTTCCTTCGCGGGATAAGCAAGCACGAGGACGATCCCGACCTCGGGGCGACCCAGACAGAAGAAATAATCTCAAGGGATTTAGAATTAATCGACGACATGGGCGCAAATTACATCAGGATGGCACACTACCCCCACGACACGAGGGAGATAAGGGCGGCGAGGGACATGGGGATAATGGTCGCAGAAGAGATACCGTTTTACATCACAGGTACCGGATGGACGGCGTGGTACGAAGAAAAAAAATCGATCTTCGAATTCCCGGTCTCCACCTTCGGGATGAAGCAGCTGAAAAACCCTGATCTCTTGTCCAACACCAAGAGGCAGATCATCGAGATGATCGAGCGCGACCGTAACAACCCCGCCGTAATCATGTGGGGGGTCGGAAACGAGAGCTATACACTAACGAGGGACGCCGGGAGGGTATACGGCTATTTTTCCGATGTGGCGAAAGGCTTTGATGATACGAGACCCGTCACGATGGCCGAGCTGACGTACGATATCCCCATCTTTGATAACCTAAGGAAGTCTGCAGACTTTATGGACGTTGTCTCTCTCAACAGCTATTACGGCTGGTACTACGGCACGATCGAAGGCGCCGCCCCCCACATCGACAACTTCCACTCCCGATATCCCGAAAAGCCGATAGTCCTGTCCGAATTCGGGGCATCGGCCGCCCCGGGGCGGATGGACTCGGACGGCGTATTCATCGCCGACAGGGTAAGCCCGGGAAAGACCTACTCCGAGGAGTATCAGGATAAAATCATCAGGGAGTATATAGATATCGCCCTTGCAAGGGACTATATCGTGGGCGTATCGCCGTGGGTCTTCAGTGATTTTTACTGCCCCTGGTTTCCGAATAATCCGATCCCATACCAGAACCTTAAGGGGGTGGTATCATCCGAGAGGGAGCCGAAGATGTCGTATTACTCGCTGAAAGAGATTTATGGTAAACTACAGGGCGAATAGAGAGGTATAATATATATGAGCAGAAAGGCCAAGATCAAAAGGAAGACAAAAGAGACCGAGATAGACCTTACGATCGAGCTTGACGGAAAGGGTAACTACAAGGTCAATACCCCGGCGCATTTTCTAAACCACATGCTGGAGATCTTTTCGAGACACGGCCTGTTCGATCTGGTGGTCGATGCGGCAGGCGACACCGTGGTGGACCTCCACCACACCGTAGAAGACATCGGGATATGTCTGGGTGACGGGGTTATCGAGGCGCTTGGAGACAAGGCCGGGATAAAGAGGTACGGCACGGCCTCGGTCCCGATGGACGAGGCCCTGGCGACGGCGGTGGTCGATCTCTCGGGGAGACCGTATCTCGTCTACGAGGTGGATTTCGGATCGGACAAGGTCGGCGATTTCGATGTCGAGCTCTTCGAGGAATTCTTCAGGGCATTTTCAGACCACGCCCAGGCCAACGTCCACATCGTGCTCCATCACGGAAAGAACACCCACCACATGGCCGAGGCCTGTTTCAAGGCGTTTGCGAGGGCACTCTCCGAGGCGGTCAAGATCGATCCGAGGATAGAGGGGGTGCTTTCCACGAAGGGGAAGCTTTGAGATTCGGGCACACATAGGTGTGCCCCTACGGGAACCTTTTTTGAAATAACCTTTGTAGGGGCAAATCTGAGCCACCCTCTTTTCGGGCGCGTCCCGACGCGCCCCTACAACAACTCGGCTATCTCCAGTATTTCCCCGTGAGCGTGCATGTGGCTATCGTTATATCCTTTATGGCACCAACAAGCTTCCCCTTCGTTGCGCCCGCCTCTATATCGGGATATCCGCTCAGGGCGTACAATGTGAATCTGTATCTGTGTGTGCCGCTGGGGGGACACGGGCCTTTGTATATATAATCCCCAAAATCGTTTTTTCCCGCCAACGCCCCGATCTCTTCCGCACTGGCATCCTCGGCTAATCCCCCCATATCGGGGTCGATATTCCATATGACCCAGTGGACCCACGTCTTTCTCGGCGCATCGGGGTCGTCAACGACAAGGGCGAGGGTCACGCAACCCTCTGGGACACCCTCCCAAACAAGCTCCGGAGAGACATTTATGCCGGAACATGTGTATTTAGCCGGGATCATGCCCATATCCTCGAACGCCGGGCTGGTGAGCCTAAAATCCGACACTTCCTCTCCAAAGACAGACGACGCTGAAAAAATCACGAGGACAAAACAAACAACGATGAAAAGCGAAAGTCTCCCCTTAACATTCCCCTTGAATGCAAAAAATCCTTTCCTTCTCATGGTTTTCCTCCAAAAAAAATCTTGTGTATTATAACACAAAATTTCCCTAACTAAAAATCTTTGAATTATGCAATAACAGACAGGATGAATCTCTTATCTCTGTTTTAAAACTTTTCACTACCCAACATCGATAAATCAGGTTACAATAGGAAAAATTTAAAAACAATTTTGGAGGATTTCTATGCTTCAGGAAATGAACTGGGGAGAGGCCGTGACCATCGCCTCCCCATACCCGTATCTATTGGTCACGTCGACAGATAAGAATGGGAAGCCGAACACAATGGGGGTCGGGTGGTGGAGTTTCACTTCGATCTCGCCCCCGCTGCTTGTAGTCTCGATAGGAAAAGGGCGGTACACCCACGAGTGCATCAAGCACTCGAAGGAGTTCGTCGCCTGCTTTCCCGGAGAGGGGATCGCAAAGGGCGCATGGCAATGCGGTAAAAAGAGCGGAAGGGATATAGACAAGCTATCTGAGGCGGGACTGAAAACAAGGCCGGGTAGCAAAGTCAAGGCGCCGATAATTGAGGGGAGCACCGCCGCCTTCGAGTGCAAGGTGATAAACGAGGTCGAAACCGGAGATCACACTATTTTTGTCGGTGAGATTTTGGCCATGTGGGGAGACAAATCAATCCCGATGCACCTCTACTCTATCTTCTACAACAAGCTCGTGAGCATGGACACCGAGGGGAACAGAAACTTCGCCCTCGATTTCAAGTAGATCGGAGCTTTATTCAGTGCGGTGTTCATCCTAATCCCAGTCTTCCCTCACGAGGATCGTATCCCTCTTGAATCTCTTGTCATCCATCTTCGGGTAGTCGATGTTGTAGTTTAGCCCCCTGCTCTCCTTACGTGACAGGGAAGACCTTATTATCAGGTCGGCTAAAAGGGCGATGTTTCTCAGCTCGATCAGGTCCGAGGTGATCGTGAAGTCCCAGTAGTATTCGATGATCTCGGAGATTAACGACTCGGCCCTACTCTTCGCCCTCTGGAGGCGTTTGTCCGATCTCACTATACCGACGTAGTTCCACATGAACCTCCTCACCTCGTCCCAGTTCTGGGTGATGACCACTTCCTCGTCGCTGTCGACCGCGCCCCCTGGGTCCCACTGAGATGCGGCCGGAGGTTTTTCGGTAAAAGACTTCAACTCCTCGGCCGCGGCGATGGACGCCCTATGTGCAAATACGACCGCCTCAAGCAGTGAATTAGAGGCGAGCCTGTTCGCCCCGTGTAGACCCGTTGAGGTCACCTCACCGCCGGCATAGAGACCCGCGATATTCGTCCTCCCATCGATATCGACCATCACTCCACCGCACATATAGTGTGCCGCAGGGACGACCGGGATCGGCTGTGTCGTCATGTCTATGCCGTACTTCAGACACCTGTTGTAGATGTTGGGGAAACGATCCTTGATGAAACTTGCGGGCCTTTGGGTGATATCAAGATACACGAAGTCATCGCCGCTCTTTTTCAATTCCATGTCTATGGATCTTGCTACTATATCTCTCGGGGCGAGATCCCCCATGTCGCTGTATCTCTTCATAAAGGCCTCGCCGTTCGTAAGGCAAAGAACACCCCCCTCCCCCCTGACGGCCTCGGATATGAGAAACGATTTTGCCTCGGGATTATAGAGACACGTGGGATGAAACTGGACGAATTCGAGATTCGCCACCCTCGCCCCGACACGATATGCCATGGCGATCCCGTCCCCCGTTGCAATGTCGGGATTGGATGTATATAGATATACTTTTCCGGCCCCGCCCGTGGCGAGAAAGACTATCTTTGCAAGACAGGTGCTTACCCTGTTGGTTTCGGTGTCGAGCACATAAGCCCCCCACACCCTCGACGGGACGATCGGGCGACCGGCAATGGTCCTGTCGGTAATGAGATCTATAGCGAGGTGGTTTTCAAAGAGGTCTATGTTTGGTGCCCCCCTGACGCTCTCGACGAGTGCCCTCTCGACCTCGGCACCCGTAAGGTCCTTGGCATGGACGATCCTCCTCTTAGAATGTCCACCCTCCATCCCAAGGTCGTAATTACGGCCACCTTTTTCCTCCGCCATAGAGAACATCGCCCCGAGACGAGCGAGCTCCCTTATCATATCTGGGCCGCTCTCGACAACCACCCTTACCACATCCTCGTTGCACAGACCCGCCCCGCAGTCCAATGTGTCCTTTATATGTAATTCAAATGAGTCGGTTTCGCTCATAACCGAAGCTATACCACCCTGGGCATAGTTCGTGTTAGATTCCTCGTCCTCCTTCTTCGTTATTACGGCGACACTCCCCGATTTCTCGGCCTTCAGCGCAAAGCTGAGCCCCGCAATGCCGCTTCCTATTACGAGATAATCATATACGTATGTGTCGTTTCTCAATATCCAATCCCAGAGATAACAATATGCCTCTATTTTTATGACATAATTCCGATACAGTCAAGAGGAGTTTTTAGGTGAGACAATTTTGAGGGTAAATTTCGGGGTTGAAAAAAACTAAAAAATGAATTAATATTCTTCCGCTTGAGACAAAAAAACCTTGTATTTTAATCATTTTTATAATAAACTGTGTATAATTTAAGAGTATTTATATATAAATAACTAAATAACTTCCAAAATGAGCCTTAAAATGAATAGCAATCGACTATTCATCGGATTTTTCATCCTTTGTCTTCTCCTCGTAAACTCATCGGCATTGGCGGATTTCTATATGAAGGTCGAGCCAGACGGGAGCATCATCTACACCAACATCCCGACCACGAGCGGCTTTAAAATGATCTACGACGAGCTCGAAGAAGAATACTTCACCTACGAGGAATATTATTACACAACCGATATATATGATGACATCATAAACAACGCATCTGTAATCTACGGTGTCGACCCAGCCCTCATAAAGTCCGTTATCAAGACAGAGTCGAACTTCGACCCATATGCCGTATCAAATAAAGGCGCCTGCGGGTTGATGCAATTGATCCCCGAGACCGCAAATCGTTTCAATGTGGTAGATATCTTCGACCCGAAGTCCAATATCTACGGGGGGGTAGAGTATCTGGGCTATCTGATAACCTTATTTAGGGGCGACATCAAACTCGCCGTCGCCGCATATAACGCAGGTGAAAACGCCGTAATAAAATACAACGAGCAGGTACCTCCATATAAAGAGACAAAAAATTACGTAAAGAAGGTCTTTGAATTCCTCGAATATTACAGGGATAAACCATTAAGTCTTTAAAGGGAAATCTCAATTTTAAGTGGAAAGCTTGGAACAAAAGTTTCTCAGGGATGAAGAGTTTCTAAGACACTTCAAAAAGGGCCGCCAGGAGCTTGACAACGGCAATCTTAGGGCGGCGGTGGAATCACTTGAGAAGGCATATAGACTCTCTCCTGACAGTGAAGGGGTGGAGAATCTCTTGGGAATGCTCTACTTCCGCATGGAGAGTTACAAGAAGGCCGAGGCGATCTACAAAAAACTTGTCGGACACAATCCCTATATCTTCACGCTAAGGGCCAACCTCGGCCTCATATATTTTAAGGAAAAAAAATATTTTGACTCTATAAGGGAGCTCAACGAGGCAGTTAAATTGAAGCCGGACTACCCCAAGGCACACAACTACCTAGGCCTCGTTTACGCCGAGCTCGGAAAATACAAGAGTGCCAGAGAGGAGTTTTTGAGAGCCGGTTCGAGAAACATGGCCAAAAAAGTTGAGGAGATCATAGCCGGCATACGAAAGCCCGAATCTTTGCAGATAGAAGGCCAGGAAGAAAGAGAGTCTGTGCCCTTAAAAGAAAAAATCCCGATAGGTGACCTGATCCTTGATCCCGAACTCAAGAAGATGCTCGATGACTTCGAGGAAGACAGGAAGTTTGTCGGGGAGGGAAACAGTACAAGCAATGTAGAGCATATACATCTCGACGTGGGTAATGATGGCCTCGTTGCAATGACCCCGAAACGGAAGATCAGGCCCGAAAAGACAGAAAAAAAGGAGTTCAAATCCTCATTTTATCTGGGTCTAGATGAAGGCGAATCGGTCTCCACACCCGTCAACCTCCTCAATATCAATTTTTCCGGCTATACATACGGAAGGGTCAAGGGGCTTATCGTCGCCGAGGGACAGCTCGACTTTGAGCCAGTAAAAAAAAGCTATCAGGGTAAGCTCTCAAACAAAGATCTGGGTGGCATGGATGATCCCATCATGAAAATAATCGGAAATGGGAAGATAATCCTGTCTCCTGACGACAAAAAACTGAAAATTATAAATCTTGAATCAAAAGAAGTCCTCTATCTAAAAGAATCATCTGTCTTGGCCTTCCAGGCGGGGATTTCATGGGAGAACGGAAAAATATCACTCGATAAAGACAATTTGCTGGAGCTTTTACAGTTGAAGGGTCAGGGCGATCTGGCGATACTTTTCAACAAATACCCGGTTGAAAAAAATGTCTCCGAAGACTCACCGTTTAAGGTCAGCGCCAACGCAATTATAGGATGGCAGGGAAAGGTCATCCCAAAGGTCGTCCACATCACCCAGAAGAAAGAAGACGGTGACGGAATTAATATACCTTTTATCGAATTTACAGGAAAGGGGAGGGTTATCATTGAATAAGGGTATGAAATCGAAATCGAACCTGAACCTCCCGAACCTTCTGACCATGTTCAGATTCGTCATAATACCGGCCATGATGGTTATGCTCACATATCGGGATGTCTTGATCAACTTCTTTGCAGCCTTCCTTTTTCTTACGGCGTCGCTGACAGATATCATGGACGGCTACATCGCCCGCAAATACAACATCGTGACCAATATGGGTAAGATACTCGACCCCCTGGCCGACAAGCTCATGGTCCTGATAGCCTTGGTAATGCTCATCCCGCTCGGGAGGGCGCCGGCGTGGATCGTCGCCCTCATCGTATTGAGGGAGACCGCCGTCACGAGCCTTCGGGCGGTCGCGGCGACCGAGGGGATCGTCATATCCGCAAGCGCGCTCGGGAAATACAAAAACATGTTTCAAGTCATCGCCACCCTATTCCTCATAATGTACCACAACTTCCCCCTCATCAAAATCGGGGGGTTCCCAATATCACTGGACTTTCACACATCGGGGATATTGGTCCTGTGGGTGGCACTGATCCTCACGCTCTGGTCGGGACTCGATTACTTCGTAAAATTCTTCCACAAAAGTTTGAAATCGTAATTCAAACCGAGCACATTCGACATTATAACTCCCTTTCCACGCCTTTTTTTTGCTTCTATTTCCCTTTTAGCCTCAAGACGGTCTTTGAGATTCCAATGTTGACTTTTTCATTAGAATAAGTATATAATATATCGTTTAATAGATTTTCTATAAGGAGGCAGAGATGTTAAAGAAGATGGCTTTATGCTTATTGGTGTTATTTACGCTGGGTATCGTCATCGCCGGTTTTGCGGTTGCCACCGTCCAATTGGGAACGCTGGTTGATGAAAATGGGGATCCCCTCGAGGGTTTTTCGAATGTCTACATCGAGGACGGCAAGGCGTATCCTGTGTATAATGAAGAGGAAGGCAAATGGTATACCGTGATTATAATAGGTAATGATGAGAACGGGAACCCGATCTGCCGTCTTGGGATGCCGACCGGTACTGGTACCGGTGATTATGGCGACGGAGACTTTAAAGGCCCAGAATTCCCAATGCCGATGGGCTGTTTTGCCCCGGACACCCTGATCTTGATGGCCGACGGGAGCAGTAAAAAGATAAAGGATATCAAGATCGGGGACCTTGTTATGGGATATGATTTTGAGAATGGAAGGGCTTCTGACGTAAGAGTCGAAAAGACTTACACAGTAATCAGAGACCACTACTTTGTCTTAAACAGCGGGCTAAAAGTTACCGCGGAACATCCCTTTTATGCCGAGGAGTTCGGCTGGAAGGATGTGAGCACGAAAGGTGCGTATCGGGATATCAATTGTATAGAAGTTCAGAATCTTAATAGAAATACGGAGCTTTTCGGGACAAGGAGCGGCAACGCAAACAACCTTGAGGAGATTTCTTTAGATAGTATCAGGAGGGTGGATGAGAGGGGCGTCTTCTACAACATAATCACAAATGGGACGCAAAACTTCTTCGTCTCGGATGATGGGATGTGTTTTGTAGCAACAACTGTAAAGACGTTCTAACATCTACTATAAAGTGACCTGAATAAATCCTATTTACCCCAATTTTCTATAGCTTTTAGTTTGTCAAGGCGGGTGACACATGTCACCCGCCTTATTCTATGGTCTAATTCTCTTTTTTTTTTTTTTTTTTGGTT
>CAZDOD010000105.1:0-743 GCA_964506935.1 uncultured Thermodesulfobacteriota bacterium
AAAGAGGAAAAACGCGGCATTCCAATTTAAAAATATCCCGTCAAAGTGCAAGTTTTCAGGATACTAGGCTTCTCTAGTTGGAAAAACGATTGGAGTCAGAACCGCATTTCATCACAGCAATAAAAAGAATAAGCCAAAAACTCTTTCCTTTTTTTTTATTTCCCGAAAAACCTTTTTGTGAGAAAATCGGATTGTGAAAGAAATTAAAAAAACCATCCGTGCCCTTGAGGAATATTTCGGCATACCCGAAATCAGGGAGCCGAAAGACCCCCTGTCCGAGCTTATCTTCACGATCCTGTCGCAAAACACCACCGACGTAAACCGAGACAGGGCATATTCAAATCTAAGAGCGCGCTTCCCAAGATGGATAGACGTCATGGATGCCGACGCCGGAGACATTGAGGAGGCGATCAAAGTCGGGGGCCTCGGCCATCAGAAATCCTTGAGGATAAAGGCGATCCTCGAGGAGATCCACCGTGAGACGGGCGATCTGAACCTCGATTACCTGAAAACGATGGAGGATCAAGAGGTAAAAAGGAGGCTCCTGTCATTTTTGGGTGTCGGCCTAAAAACCGCATCAATCGTCATGCTGTTCTCTCTCGGGAGGCCGGCATTTCCAGTCGATACACACATACTGAGGGTCGGAAAGCGGCTCGGTCTGATCCCCGCCGACGCAGATGCCAATGCCGCCCATGAGGTCATGGGGAGACTTGTCCCTGAAGATAAATACGTCTCGTTTCACA
>CAZDOD010000105.1:753-10135 GCA_964506935.1 uncultured Thermodesulfobacteriota bacterium
ATCTCATAAGACTCGGTAGGGAGGTCTGCAGGCCGAAATCCCCGAGGTGCGAAGACTGCCCCGCCTTGCCATTCTGCCCGTTTGGGAGGGGGGTTATAGAAAAATAATCTTGCATTAACTACCGAAAAAGGACTATAATACGAAAAAAAATGGGGAGAAAACGACTAACGCAAAGGGAGGTATTTACAGGCTCCGCACTTGGTACATTCGTTGGGGACGCATTCGGCGCGGTGGTTGAGGGTATGGGCCCATCTGAAATAAGGAGCCTTTACGGGATGTTGAAAGAGCCAAAGCGCGGGCGTTACACCGACGACACACAGATGATGATAGGTCTCATGGAGGCCCTCTTGGAAGACCCCGCCTTCTCACAGGAAATAGCCGCCCATAAATTTCTTGACAATTTCGATCCCTCACGCGGCTACGGCGGGCGCATCTTCGGAGTCATGAATCGGATAAAGTCAAAAATCCCCGCAGACGAGGTTGGAACCGACAGCTGGGGAAACGGCGCCGCCATGAGGGTCGCCCCGATAGGGTTCTTCTTCCATGACGATCGAGCAAAGCTCATAGATACGGCGATAAGGTCGGCCGAAATCACCCACAAGCACCCGGATGGGATCGCCGGGGCGATAACGCAGGCCGTTGCCGTGGCATACGCCGTCCTCATGGCACTATCCGGAGACGAGATTTTGCCCGAAGAATTTGCAGACGAAATAATAGGTTCAATCGAGGCGCTCAGCCCCTCTTTTATCTCTGAGCTCAACAATCTGAAAGAAATCGAGGCCGGAGGAATCGAAAGGGGCGTCGAATTTCTGATATCCAATTTTTCAAGAGATGTGAGCGCCATCGGTTCGGTCCCGGCCGCGATAGCGGCGTTTCTACTCTCAAACAGCTTTGATGAGGCCGTAATAATCGCCGTAAATTCCGGCGGCGACGCCGACACCACAGGGGCGATGGCCGGAGCGATAGCCGGGGCATACTGGGGCGAGGGAGGCATACCGAAAGAGTGGCTCGAGGTCATGGAGGATGATAACAAGGGAAAGAGTTATGTGAGAGATATTTCGACGAAGCTTTCGGAGTTGAAAGGTGAACGAGATAATTAAGGAATTTCCGTGGTTTTCCTACGTTCTCGTCTTCGGAACGACACTGGGACTGATCGTGATCCTCACAATACCCTTTATCCTCTCTGATATAAAGAGGAGACAGCGAAATATCCTCATCGTCGTCCATGATTTGATGAAGACAATAGATGATTTGCTGGACAAGGTATCGCCTCTGATCAATAATGCATTGATGGGCGTCGAAAAGACCAAGGAATGCCCCAACTGCAGAAAATCTATCGACGAGGCATATGGCGTCTGCCCGTTCTGTTCCCATGAATTTACGAGACAGTTCTTTTTAAATATCATAGGCCCCGGCGACGAGGCCACACTCGATATGGCTGCCGAAAAGCTCTCACATATTATTAAGACAGACTTCCACGAAGTAAAGCACCACCTGCGTATGGGATTCGACTATGCGATATCAGACCATTCAAAAAGGAGGGAGTTCATGTCAGCCTTGGAGAAGATGGGTTGCACCGTGAAAGAAGTGATCAAATGGATATAAAAAGTTTTAGATAAAGGCTTCAGGGATACTATATACCACAGGGGTAATTAGTAGACCTGTGAAAAGAGGGTGTAGGTTTTATTAACCTGGGAGATAATCCCAAATAGGAGGTAAGAGATGAGATTCTTGGCATGGCTTTTTATTATTGCTGCCCTCGTGGCTTTTATTCTGGGCATCGTACTCAAGGTCTTTGCTGTACCTGCAATCCCATTTGTATCGGAGCTTTATCCCATTTATCCCCATTCATACATGAGTTTCGCACAAGTCTCGCTGCTTTTCGCAATTGCATTACTGCTTCTTAAAAAGGGACATTAAGTTTTAAAGGGGATAGAAAACTATTAGGGGAGAGGGGACTCTAATCGGGCGGTCTGTTTGTATATCTGTTTATATAGATAAACCTTTTATATTAAACAACATTATTGTAGGCCCCGAAACACCGCTCACTCCTCTTTCGCATACTTCATGACAAATTCCACGAAGGTCTTAAAGTACTCCTCTCCCCCCACTTCATAGGTGTCGTTATGCATGGCACCTTTAATGGTGTAGAATGTCTTGGGTTCATTTGCGATCTCGAAGAGCTTTCTCCCGAGGCTGTAATCAATGATGTCGTCCATGTCGCCGTGGATGAATAGGACGGGTGATTTTACCCTCTTTATCTTTTCTGCGGCGTCAAACCTCATCGATAGGAGCTTGTCCATTCCCATCTCGGGATAAATCGTCCTTACGGCGTCGGCGAGGTTCGTAAAAGTCGATTCGAGCACGAGGGAGGGGAAGTCTTCCCTCGCGGCCAAATCCACGGCCACCGGCCCCCCCATCGACCTCCCGAAAGGGACTATCTTTGAGATGGGGATCTCTTTCTCATCTTTCAGATATTTATATGCACCGACGGCGTCAAGATAGAGGCCCTCCTCGGTGATCTCGCCGCCGCTCCTCCCATAGCCCCTGTAATCAAAGATAAATACCGAAATTCCCCACCTCAACAAAAGGAGGAGGTTTTCTATCCTGTGGGAGATGTTCCCGGCGTTTCCGTGACACCATAAAATCACCGGCGAGTCATCGGCCGCCGGTACGAACCACGCATTTATAGAGACGCCGTCATCGGTGGTATAATAGACATCCTCGTACTCAATCCCGAAATCATCAGGAGTAAAATAGATATGGCTCTCGGGAAAAAATAAAAACCTGTGCTCTATCTCCATGAGTCTTACCCCTATATATAAAAATCAAACAATAATTCGGCGGTGTGATATCCATGCGGTATCGACACGTTTTCTATGTCTTCAAATCAAAAATATTTTTTCGCCGTCCCGCCTCGCCTTCCCGTCTCTGACGAGCTTTTGCACGTGGCTCTCGGCGATACCGGCGCCGGGGAAAAAACGGATCATCTTGCTTGTGAACATCCTGTCGACGAGATCGACAAACGAGATATCCCCCTCGGATAGTATATCGATCATCTTCCCCTCCCTTTGGAGTAGTCTATTTCTTATTTCAGTTATCTTCTCTTGCGGTTCGTGGATAACACCCCCATGGGAAGGTAGGATCATCTTTGGTTTTTTCTCCTCCATCTTTTTCAGGCTCTCGAGATATCCCGTAACTCCTCCGGACGTCGGCGTGTACCATGCCACAACCTCCCCCACAAGATCACCACCGTAGAGTATCCCCGTCTCCCCGTCGTAGAGGGATATGTGCCCTGGGGAGTGTCCGGGGGTGTGGATCACCTCGAAGTTGTGACGACCGAGCCGAACAAAATCCCCCTCCCGTATCGCCCTCTTCGGCTCCACGCTTGACATCGGACACCCGAAGTCAATGAAAAATCTGAGGACATCGGAGATTTTAAAATCGCCGTCCCTTATGTCCCCGTAGTTTTTTTGGGCGAATTCTATATCGAAGGTAATGTTGAGCCGTCTCGGGTCTCTCGCCTGACAGGCGTCGTCTGTGTGAATTATGACATCGGGATTGCATCTTTTGAGGAGGCCTCCAGCCGCACCCATATGGTCGGGGTGTGCATGGGAGAGGACAAGCGTGTGGAGATCGCCAAATGTCAGATCAAGCCTTGACAGGGCGTCCATGAGCCGCTCCAACGATCCAACTTTGCCGCAGCCCACGTCTATCATTGAAAAGCCGCCGCTATCTTTTATTACGTATACATTGGCCGAATTGGGCCACATGTGGTCGGGAGGGCTGATTAGAAAAATATCGTCTGTGACGGATATCAGATTGAGCGCACGAGAAACCACTCTCTACCCCATTGGATTTCAAAAAAATATATCGCTCTCCTCCGATTTGACATGGATGTGCCTTGAAATGTATGCGGCGGTCGATGAAGCTATCTTTTTTTTATATAGAATCCTTCCCCACTCCTTACCTATCTCTCCTCCCTCCCCCTGACTGTGAATCTATCGAGATATTCGTAGACCACCGGAATCAGAAACAGGGTAAAGACCGCCGATATGAGGACGCCGCCGATCGTAACCACGGACATCGTCACCCTGAAGCCCGCCTCGGCGCCGCCGAGCGCCTGGGGTAGGATGGCGAACGCTATCGCCAGGTTCGTCATGACAATCGGACGAAACCTAACGGGGCAGGCCGTAAGGAGGGCCTCGCGACGCCTCATACCCCCTTCCCGCAGAACACTAGTGTAATCGAGAATCAGGATGGCGTTGTTGACCACGATCCCAACGAGCATCACCATCGCCATAAGCGACATGACGTTTATGGTCTGTCCCGACACGAAGAGGCCCACCGCCGTCCCGATGAGTCCGAGAGGGAGGGTCAGCATGATGGTAATGGGATGGATATATGACTCCAATATCGCAGCAAGCACTATATATGTGAGTATTATCGCCATAAACAGGGCCTCGAAAAGGGCGGCAAACGACTCGGCCTTTGTCTCGCTCTCCCCTCCCAGCCTTACATTGAATCCCTCCGGGACATCAACATCCTTTACGGCGTCCATGATCTTTGCCTCATATTCGCCTATCGTGCCCGTGCCGACATTCGCCCTAACCTCTATGAGCTTTCGGCGGTCTTTTCTCAATATCTCGGACTCTCCGAATCCGGGGACTACCTCCCCCAGTTGTGCCAACGGCACCATACCCCGCCCCGTTTTGATCATGACCTCACCGAAGGAGTCCTCATCGGATCTATCGGTCTCATCGAGGCGAACCCTGATGTCATACTCCTCACCCGTCTCCCTATAGACCGATGCCTTTTTCCCTTCGAAAGACGCCCTGAGAACCGTATAGACGAGTGCGGAGTTTATCCCGTAGTTCGAAATCTTGAATCTGTCGGGAATGAAGCGTATCTCGGGCATGGGGGCCTTGACCGATGTCTCCACATCCACAAGGCCATCTATCTTCCCCACGATCCCCTTGACCTCTTCGGCCAAGGTGTTAAGAGTCCCCATTTCGTTTCCGGTAACCTCGACAATGAGATCGGCTTCATCACCGCCCGGCCCCTGCTGCGATTCCATTATCTTGATGTTCGCCGAGGGGATTACCGCCATATCCGGGCGTATCGCGTTCACAAAATCACTTGTGAGTATATTCCTCTTTGAGATGTCTACGAGCTTCATTATCAACTCACCCTCATTGACACCCCTGTTTTCACCCCCGACGACGACAAAGAGGGTTTCGACCTCGTCGTACTTTTCACATATCGAAGAGACCTCGTCCATAACGGCCTCGGTCTCATCAAGGGTGCTACCGGGGGGGAGCTCCACATTTATACTCAAATATCCCTGGTCACTAGAGGGGAAAAATTCGCCCCCCACCATACCTAAGAGGAATAGGGAAAAGGCAAAAAGCATAAAAGTTCCGAGTATCGTCTTTTTCGGATTTCCAAGACACCATGTGAGTGCCGAACGGTATCCATCGACGATCTTTTGATAGTAATTATCCCAGAAACCAAAAAACCATTTTATCTTTTTTGAGGCCACGCCCAGAAATCCAATCTTTACGGCCTTTTCCGATCCCCTCTTCAATCCCCTCCCCAAAAGCTTAGAAGCCAACATCGGGACCATAGTAAAGGAGACGAAGAGCGAAAATATTGTTGCGAAGACCACGGTCAGGCCGAACTGCTTGAAAAACTGCCCGACTATGCCGCTCATGTAGGCAATCGGTGTAAATACCACTACGTTGGTTAGTGTGGATGCCATGACCGCCACGGCGATCTCCGATGTCCCCTTGACCGCAGCGGCTTCGGGTGGTTCGCCCTCGTCAATGTGTCTCGAGATGTTCTCGAGAACGATGATCGAGTTTGTCGCCAAAATCCCGATTGAAATGCCGAGGGCCATAAGCGTAATGACGTTTATGGTAAAATCCCCGGCAAACATTAATATAAAGGTGGCGATGATCGATGTCGGCATCGCGAGCGACGCGATGATCGTGCTTTTTAGATCGTGCAGAAAAATATAGAGGAAAAATGACGTGATGATGATCCCGAGGATGATATTTCCGAGGACATCATTTACGGAACTAACGATATATTTTGAGAGATCTCTTGCCACCCCGATTTCATATCCCTCGGGCATAGATTTCCTTAATTCACCTATGGCCGAAAAAACCTCGGTGGCCACCCCCACGGTGTTCGCATCCGACCTCTTATAGATGATGACAGCGACACTCGGCTTTCCCTGAAATTTTGCCGACTCACGCCTCTCCTCAAATCCATCGGTTACCGTCCCGAGGTCGGAGAGCGCAATTGTGGCTCCGGAAGGGAGTGCAAATCTGGCATCGGAAAGCTCCTCGATCGAAGTAAACTCACCCTTTACCCTCAGCGTCAGCTCCCCATCCTTTTTTGTAATGCGGCCGAGCGGGACGTCCTTGTTCTCGGCGCCGATGAGGTCGGCCAGCTCGGTTATCGTAATCCCGTATCGGATCAGCGCATTCTTGGATACATCTACCTGAACCTCCCTGATGAGCCCACCGACGATCTCCACCGATGCGAGGCCGTCTATCTTGTTTAAACGATCCCTCATATCATTGTCGGCAAACCTGTAGACCTCATCAATGGGCCTGTTGGCAGAAATCGATAGGTTCATAATCGGGAGGGCATTGATATCGAACTTGACTATACTCGGGGGATTTACCTCGTCGGGGAGATCGGAAAGGATCGCGTCTACCTTGTCCTTGACCTCGATGGAAACCAGGTCTATGTCCACCCCCAGCTCGAATTCGACAGCTATAATAGATACATTCTCCCTCGACGTCGAATTTATGTGCTTGACGTTGGATACGGTGCTTATCTCGTCCTCGATCTTTTCGGTCACCTGGCTCTCGACCTCGCCCGGTCCCGCACCCTCGTAGATAGTTGTGATCGTTATGACAGGGATATCTATACGCGGAAAAAGATCAATGGTCAATTTCTGAAACGAGAAGAGACCAATTATCACAAACACCAAAATCATCATAACAGTGAGGACAGGTCTCCTTACTGAGATATCGGTCAGTTTCATTTCAGTTCACCTCACTGTGGATATAGACCAAGTCACCGTCCTCGAGCTTGTTCTGTCCCTTTACGACCACGACCTCCCCATTTTTTAGTCCCCCGATAACCTCAACCTTCTCCTCACCTTCCCAACCCAGGGTCACCTCCCTCTTTTCGGCCTTTTTGTCACTCCCCACGACGAAGACGAAAGATCCACCGTCATTGGAGATCAACCCGCTCTTGGGGACTGTTGTGGCCACTCCGTTGGAGTATATAAGAATCTCCACCTTGGCGATGTTGCCGGGTTTTAAGAGGGCGTCGGGGTTTTCAAACAGGACCTTCGCCTCAAAAAGTCCGGTCTCCTTGTTGGCAGATAGAGAAATAGTCTCGACCACTCCGGTAATTGTAACATTATTGGAAGAGGTATTTAAAATGATACGCGCGGGCTGACCCTTTTTGATATAGTGTGCCTTGCTGGAGCTCAGGTTAAGCTCTACCCTGACCCTATCTATAACCGCCACCGTTGCCAATATCTCCTCCGGCGAGACGGGATCGCCTTCATTTAGCGTTATCTCGGTCAAGATACCGTCGATCGGGGTAGATATATCCACCATATCCTTGTTGGCTTCAAAATCGGCACTCTCGACATCATAGGAGGTGCGGGCGTTTTCGTAATCCTGCTTTGACACGGCGCCCGATTCATAAAGCTCCTTCATCCTCTCATAGTCCCGCAGGGCCTGGAGGTAACGCGCCCTGCTCTGGCGGTAGTCACCCGTGCTCTTTCCGGGATCGTCGGGATCGAGGATCATAATTATATCCCCCTTCTTTACATGATCACCTTCACCGGCGCGTATCTCAAGGACTCTTGTGCTGATGCTTGTGGAGAGCTCCGACTGGCGCATCCCCCTTATGGTTCCGGAAAAGACTTTGTATACATCAAACCGCTCCCCTTTCACCTCCATCACATCGACGGGGATGCCGTTCTCCTTATAGATCTCGTCCAACGACATTACATCTTCCTTGGAGAGATAACCATATATCCGAGCCCCAAACAAGATTAGAACGACAAATAAAACGAGCGCTATAGCTATACGCTTCTTATCAAGTCTTGAAAATCTATCTCTGATACCTGAAAGATTCATGTCTTTGCCTCCAGATCAAAAACCTCCCTCTTTTCTAATAAAAATGGGATTGGTGAAAGTGCCATTCTTTAGATAAATCCAAAATCTTCGAATATTTTGCATTCAATTTTTGGATTATATCATGATTTTTCCATTATTTAAAGAAATTTGATTTTTTCAGAAGACATTTCATAAAAAAAATGCACTCTGAATGGTGATTCATTCATTTTTTTCTTGACAAATATCCAGAGGTAGGTATAATAGAATCAAAAGTAAACATATTTCGCCCCCATCAAATTTGTGACATTGTAATTACGTCGGGCTCTAAAAGGTCTCACAACCTGAACTTCTCCTGATCTCATGAGACTACAGTACACAAAGAGATGGGGGTTTTTATTTTTTTAAACATCTTAATTCTTCTGACTGTATAAACAGGATTCTTTTATAAAACCTTTGCTCTTTTTTCTATTATTTTCCGGGATATACTCAGAAAGTTTTATTGAAAGAGATCATTTAAGAAATTTCCATCCCATCAAATTAAAAAACCACCCGATCCGGCCAAAATCCCTTTTACCCTTTACTGGGATTGGGTCATCTGATAAAATCCCACAAAAATAGTCATACAAGATTAAAAAAGGTTTTTAAACCAAGATATCGATTCAGGGATCTGAAACTATCTGAGAAAAGACCAAAGGAGTAACAATGAGCAAAGAAAAGTTCGACAAAAAGACGTTAGCAAGGGCAAAGTTCTGCAAAGATGAATGTCCGGTATGCATAAAAGGGAGGGAGAGGGGAAAGGGTTTCCTCTACCAGTTCGTTAGACTCGAGAGGCATGTCTGCCCGATGTGCCGCGCATACGAGAAGGTCTACGGAGTCCCGGCCCACAAAAAAATACGCCCATAATCGAGAGAGAGGTACCTCTTTCGAAACTTTAATAACAATTTTATAAATGGGAAACAAAGGCGGAAAAATACTCGGTTTTTTAATATATTATAAATCCCAGTAGAGGTGAAAACCGAGTTCATCGACGATGGCAAAGAAATCCCCTTCGGCGAAAAACAGGTGGGAGGGGCACTTGCAGTCCGACGACCCGAATCCGGGGACACCTTTGAAGCCGGTTACAAGACTGCGTGCGGTCTCACACTCGTCCTCCCTCGATCCTTTTCGGACGTAAACTCTCGATATATTAACATTGGGCTCTCTTAATAGATAGTCTATGTGCCACCTGA
>CAZDOD010000106.1:0-9991 GCA_964506935.1 uncultured Thermodesulfobacteriota bacterium
GGGCTCTTTTGGATCACCTTTTTTAAGAAACTTTTCGTAATCTTCGGCGTAGTCTTTGAGTTTCCCACCCACCTGTAGGTATGTATTGACCTTCGGTAGCTTACCCTTTATCTCATCCACCATTCCGATGAACTCCTCGTGGACGACGAGGACCTTGGCGTCCGAGAGGTCGATGAGCTGTCCGACGTTTTCGGCAAAGAGCCTAGTCTTGACCGGAAAATAGACGACCCCGATCTTGGCGAGGGCGTAGTTAACCTCGACCATGGCGGGGATGTTCTCGGAAAGGAGAGCAACCTTGTCACCCTTTTGCAGGCCGAGTGATAAAAATGAGTTCGCGAGCCTGTTTACCCTCTCGTTGAGCTCGGCCCATGTGTATCGGATATCCTCAAAGACGAAAGCCTCCCTCTTGGGCATCATCATAGCATTTCTGGATATGATATTTCCTATCGTCATGAGATCCTCCTAAATAAAAAACATCTTACTTTTTTTATCATATTAAGATATTCCAGTGCAAGGAAATTATCTTGTGGATTTTTTTCGATTATAATATAATCGAAAAATTGTTATCTCAAAGAAGGGCATAAAATGAGAGTCACAGATTTGTCGGGTGAGAATAGAGACCTCTACCACATGTGCCTCGAGGATTGGTCGGAAGAGATGAAGGAGGCGGGTGACCACAAAAAGAGGTGGGCTACTGAGATGGAAGGACGGGGTTTGAGGGTAAAGCTCGCGCTCGATGACAATGATGAGGTAGGGGGAATGATTGAATACATGCCGATTGAGTATGCCTTCGCCCAAGGCGAAGACCTCTATTTCATAAACTGCATCTGGGTGCACGGCT
Organism: uncultured Thermodesulfobacteriota bacterium; assembly: GCA_964506935.1. Taxonomy (GTDB): domain Bacteria; phylum Desulfobacterota; class Zymogenia; order Zymogenales; family Zymogenaceae; genus CAZDOD01. Next base: position 842 of record CAZDOD010000106.1, read on the forward strand.
ATGAGAAGGGGAGGGGGAATTTCCAGGGGAAGGGCATGGGGACGGCGCTCCTCGCTTCCGCCGAGGAGGATGCGAAAGGACTCGGGGCTAAAGGGATGTGCGCATGGGGGCTTGCGATCCCGATCTGGATGAAAGCGGGGTGGTTCAAAAGACATGGATATAAGAAGGCCGACAGTATGGGAATGATGACACTCCTTATGAAGCCTTTTTTTGATGATGCCGTGGCACCCAGGTGGATCAGGGCGAAATTTACACCCGAGCTCACATCAGGAAAGGTGACAATAACCTCGTTTATCAACGGCCAGTGTCCGGGCCAGAATATGGTCCACGAACGGGCGAAGAGGGTCGCAGACGAATTCGGGGATCTAGTATCGTTTCAAAGGATAGATACCAAGGACAAAGACGTGATGTTGAAATATGGCATTAAGGACGCCCTCTATGTCGACGGGAAGTGTATCAGCAAAGGGCCGCCCCTCTCGTATAAAAAGATAAAAAGTGTTGTAGAAAGGCGTGTGAAGAGGTTGAGATAGATTGAATACGTCGGGAAATTTGATATCTGATTCTCTGTTTTTTTTGAGTGACGATTTGCTATCCGGAATTTCTAATTATGTTTAATCTAAAGGAGATAAAAAAGGGCTTTCTCGAATCGTTTCCGGTGATGGTCTCGGTCTTTGCCTTCGGCCTCGTCTACGGGGTCTTGGCGATCAAGTCGACCCTGACGCTCACAGAGACCGTCCTTTCTTGTATAATCGTCCTCGCCGGCATGGCGCAGTTCGCATCGCTCCCGCTGTTTGCGGCGGGCGCAAGCCCCTGGGTGATCATCGGGACGACGTTCATCATCAACATGAGACACCTCATCATGGGGGCGTCGCTTTCGACCTACCTCAAGAAAAAAGACCTTTTCCCCAAGCTCGTCGCATCGCATCTTTTAATAGACGAGTCGTTTGCGATGGCGACGGCCTACGCCGAGAGAGAAAAAGTGAAAGATGGGGACTCTATAAGGGACTACATGATAGGATCGGGGATCGCCGTTACCGTGACGTGGATATTGGGGACATATCTCGGGGCGGTGTTCGGAAACTTCCTCGGAAACCCGATGAGCCTCGGGCTCGATTTCGCCGTGGCGGCGGCATTTATGGGGCTCCTCAGCCCGCAGATCAAGGGGAAGGTCGAGTTTCTCGTGATGCTCGTCGCGATGATCTCGGCAGTCTTTTTCTATCTCGTGTTTCCGGGGAGCTGGTATATTCTGATATCCGCTATTTTTGCGAGTCTTTTAGGGGCGTTACTTACGAAAGATGAGAACTGAAGTCATATTGACGCTGATCGGGATGGGTATCGTGACATACTTCACCCGTTCGTTTTTTATCGTATTCCTCAATGGGGAGGTCCTCCCCCCTTTCGTCAAGAGGTGGCTGGGATTTGTCCCTGTGGCGGTACTGACGGCGATTATCGCGCCGATAATCATCGCACCGGGCGGAAAACTTCACCTGACATACGACAGCCCCTACCTCATCGCCGGTGTCTTCACTGCGGTCGTGGCGGCTGTATCGAAAAACCTGATCATAACGGTCATAAGCGGGATAGCCTTCATCGTCCTCGTGAAGTTTTTGTTGGGGTGATTTTTTAAAAAGGGGGAAAAAGATGAGCCGTATCTTTGGAGAAGTAAGACAGATCGGGTATGTCGTTCGGGATATCGAGGCGGCCGTCAATGAGTGGACGGAGGTATTCGGTGTGGGGCCATTCTTTTATTTTGAGAAGGCGCCCATTGAGAACTTTTTATATATGGGGAAACCTTCCCCGGTCGAGATCAGCGCCGCCCTGTCGTTTTCGGGCCGCCTTCAGATTGAGCTAATCTGTCAGACGAACGACGCACCGTCGATGTATCTGGACTTCTTAGGTGCGGGATGTGAGGGGCTTCATCACATCGCATACTGGGTCGAGAAGATCGATGAGATGATGATCACCCGAATCACCGACTCGGGCTACGAGATAGGCCAGGCGGGCGAGACGAGGGGGGAAGGGCGTTTCTTCTATTTCGTCTCAAAAAAAGATCCCGGCACCATAATCGAGCTTAGCGAAATCATGGGGGCGAAGGCCGAGTTCTATAAATACATCGAGACCGAGGCGGGAAACTGGGACGGGAACAATCCTGTCAGGAAGATGGAGCTGTGATTTAGTCGATCAAATAATAGACACCTCTTAATCCCCTCAGATCCTCCCAAAGATATCCATAAGGATAAAAAAGATCGTCATATCGGCCGCGATGTGAGTCACTATTGGCATCAAGAGACCGCGCGACAGATATCTTATAGTCCCGAGAAATATTCCATAAATGAAGGCGAGGCACATCCCAATAATACCGTTGGGAACGCCCCACAGGTGGCAGATGCCGAAGATTGCCGCCTGAAAGATGATTACAATTTTGATATCCGAAATCAGCTTATTTAATCCGTCCCATAATATCCCCCGATAGATCGCCTCCTCGACGAGGGCGTTCGTCACAGAAAACAGGACCCCCCCGATAATCAGCTTCCACAATTTAATCTTAGGGAAGAACTCAGCGTATATGTTGAGGTCGGGATTTGTTAAAAGATACCAGACGATCAGTGCAACGGAGCTTACGACGACAACGATAATGCCAAGAAAGATGAGCCTCAAGTTTATATCTCCCTTTGCGAGCCATCGGGTCTCACTTTTTATTGGTCTTATGAAGATGGTTAAAATCACATAGATGATGATGGGGATAATCAGCATGAGGATCAGCTTGTAAAATGGGAGACATCGGGTTATGTAGGCCATCAAAAAGAAGAGGGAGTGGCCGAAGAGGGGGAAATTTCTCTTGTAAAAATAGAGGGGGATCAAAAGGAGGGCGAAGGGAATAAGCCACTTATGCCACGAGTTGATCACAGGGACAATAATCCCGAATGCGACTATGATTAGGAAAAGGGCTATCTGGATGATCTTATTAGATTTTATTTTTGACATATTTTTCGATATATCTTTTATTAGGTCAATGATAAAAATATTTTTCTATTTGTCGGTTAGTTCTTTTTCCATAGAAAGATAATCTATGCAATGCTTTCGTTTGGTGGAGTAGTGGTTCCCCCGATAAGATAAAAGCCATGTTTTTTGTATAATGAACTATTATATAGAATTCTCTAATTAAAAAGGCGGGTCTTTCCCCCGCCTTTATAGGTGATTTTAAAATCTATCTTGACATAGGCCCCTCAATACTTCGACAGGACATCCCTCGCGATCAGGATGCGCTGTATCTCGGACGTCCCCTCTCCGATCTCGCCCAGCTTGGCGTCGCGGTAGAGCCTCTCGACGAGATACTCTTTCGTGTACCCGTATCCGCCGTGGATCTGAACGGCCCAGCTTGAGATCTGAGTCGATGCCTCGGAGGCAACGAGCTTTGCTATCGAGGCCATGGTCTGGGACCCGGGGTCGTTTATGTCTTTTAACCAAGCCGCCTTGTAGATCAAGAGGCGTGAGAGGTCGGTGAGTAGTTTCATATCAGCGAGTCTGAATCCCACCATCTGGAACTTCCCGATGGGCCTGCCGAACTGCTGCCTCTCCTTGGCGTATTTTAATGATTCTTCCATACACGCCATCGAGATGCCGAGGGTTACCATCGCCATACCGATCCTCCCATACTCGAGGGTCTTCATCGCCTGTATGAAGCCGTTATTCTCCTCGCCGAGGAGGTTTTCTTCCGGCACCTCGCAGTCTGCAAAGATTAGCTCCGATGTAGGTGATCCCCTGTATCCCATCTTGTCGAGGGGCTTTCCGGCCGAAAATCCCTTCATCCCCTTCTCGACGATAAAAGAGCTGACGTTCCTCCCTCTAGAGCCATCCTTTTTCGTGACGGCCATAACCACACTAATATCGGCGATGGGGCCATTGGTGATGAACATCTTTGAGCCGTTTAGGATCCACTTATCACCTTTTTTCTCGGCCGTTGTCTTTAGGCTTATGGCGTCCGACCCGGCCTCCGGCTCTGTAAGTCCGAAAGATCCGATTATATCGGTCGATATGATTTTCGGTAGGTATTTCTCCTTCTGCTTGTCGGTTCCGAAAGTTGCTATCGGTATACCGCAAAGACCGATACTCGCCCCGATTGAAAGGTATGTCGATGCGCATGCCTTGGCGAGCTCTTCCTGGGCGACACATTGGGTTATCATGTCCTTTTTAGTGCCGCCGTATTTCTCCTCGTGGTAGAGGCCGGTATAGCCTATCTCGGCGAGTTTTTTGAAGTTAACTTTCAAAACCTCTTCAACCTTTTTATTGTCGGCCTTGTCGAGGATTTCGGCGTTCGGCTTTATCTCTTTTTCGCAGAACTTTTTAAACGAATCCTGAAGTGCCAATTGTTCTTCATTTAGTGAATAGTCCATTTTCCCCCCTAACTCAAGAGAAGCTTCGAGATTATGAGCCTCTGGATTTCCGATGTGCCGCCTCCGATCTGAGCGAGCTTCGTATCCCTGAAAGCACGCTCGACCGGGTATTCATGCATATAGCCGTAGCCGCCGTGGATCTGTACCGCCTCGGAGACCATTGGCATCCCCCAATCGCCCATATAGAGCTTTGCACAGGCCGCCTCCATGTGGTTCAGGGATTTTCCCTGATCCTTGTTCCATGCGACCTTATAGACGAGGAGCTTCGCCGCCTCGATGAAGCACTTGATGTCGGCTAGCTTTTTCTGTATTGCCTGAAACTGGGAGATCGGCCTTCCGAACTGGACACGCTCTTTCGAATATTTGGTACACTCTTTCAAGATAAATTCCATGCTCCCGACGAAGGGGGCGAGGAGCGCCGAGCGATCCCATTCGAGGGTCTGGAGCGCCATTGGAAAGCCGTTGTTTAGCACACCCAGGAGATTCTCCTCGGGTATCTCGCAGTCGTCAAAGAAAAGCTCTGCCGTAGTCGATGTCTTGACGCCCATCTTTTTTAAGGTCTTGCTGACGCCGAAGCCCTTTGTGTCCTTCTCCACGATAAAGCCCGAGATACCCATGTGCTTCTTTTCTTTGTCGGTTGTGGCATAAACGACGCAGACATCGGCTATCGGGCCGTTTGTGATAAACATCTTCGTGCCGTTTAAAATCCAGCGGTCACCCTTCTTGACGGCGGATGTTGTTATGGAGGCGGCGTCGGATCCGGCGTTCGGCTCGGTCAGGCCCATACACCCGACCAATTCTCCGCTCGCCATCTTGGGGACATATTTCTCCCTCTGTTTGTCGTTTCCATGAACGAAGATTGTGTCGGCGGCAAGATATGTGTGCGCCCCCCATGACAGGGTGAGGCCGCCGTCCGCCCCGCCTTCAGCAAGGGCCTCGGCCGCCAGGCAGGAGGTTACGACATCTGCATCGGCACCGCCATACTCCTCGGGAAAATGGAGACCCAAAAGCCCGAATTCACCCATCTTTTTCCAGGCCTCCCAGCAAAACTCGCCTTTCTCGTCATACTCCTCGGAAAGAGGTGCTATCTCGTTCTGGGAGAATTTCAGAACCTGATCCCTGAAGGCGAGTTGTTCATCTGTAAAGGCGAAATCCATTAAAACCTCCTTATAAATTCTTTATATTAATCAGATTTGGTATCTAATCCACTCAAGACGATGGATGTTAGCATGTCGGTTGCACTTTTCGCCTCTGAGTCCGAAATCGATCTCGTGCCCTCCAGTATCCACCGAAGCATAATCCGCTCGATCGAGCCGTAGACGGCGTATGCGGCGAGGATGCTGTCTATATCCTTTTTAAACATCCCTCTCTTTTGACCCATCTTGATTATCTCGGAGAGCAAGGTGAATGCGTCGGTAAAGTGGCTGATATTGTCGCTGTTGAAAAAGCTAGTGCTCTTGGCCACATCGACAACCATCACTTTAATCATATTCGGATTGTTCTTGTATGAGTGGAATATAAAGGAGATGATCTTCCTGAGCATCTCCCTCGGATCGTCCATCTCTTCTTTGGTATTCTTGATGGCGTCCAAAAGCGCCTTCCATCGGGTGTTGAATATCGATATTAAGAGGTCTTCCTTTTTTTTGAAATAGTGGTAGACAAGCCCGTATGCTATCCCTGCCTCTTTTGCAATATCGGAGACTCTTGATCCATAGTAACCTTTTTCGGAGAAGACCTTTATTGCCGCGTCGAGTATCGCCTTGGTCTTATCGGTATATGTTTCGCTTACTTCGTTGGCTTCGCCTGTAGTTGAGTATTCTTTCGTCATTTTCCCTTTTTGTAAATCATCTATGAAAGAAAATTCCCTTCACACTTTACTAATATCAAACATCAATATTGAAGTATGGGGCCGGATTTCCCATCTTTCTCGATTTTCGGAGAGGTTTCTACAAAATAGATTGATTCATCAGTCAAAGAGTCTATACATAACGGATTCTTTTGTCAAGTCGAAATTGTTTTTCCTGTCGTGTAATTCTTTTGATTAACAGATCTCATCCGATCGAAATTAAAAAATTGGTTGGGAATGAGTGGAGAAGGTGTTATAATCCAAAAAGCTGTTTTGAGTTATTATCTTTGATATTAAAAGAAAGGCGGTTTGATTTTAAAATGATAAGGCTACCCGAAAAGCCGTGGGCGAAATCGAGCGAAGATGTGCTCGGTGACCTCGGCGTATCGGTCGATCATGGACTAGGCGAAAAGGAAGTAATAGAAAGGCTTGAAAGATACGGCCCGAACAGCCTCATCCTTGCCGAGAAGAAAAATGCGTGGCGTATACTCTTTGATCAGTTTAAAAGCCTAATAATCCTACTCCTCGTAGTTGCGGCAGTTGTCTCTTTTGCGTTCGGGGAGATTGCGGAGGGAGTGGCGATAGTTGTGGTCATAGCGATCAATTCGGCCATCGGCTTTTTTACGGAGCTCAAGGCCGTTCGCTCGATGGAGGCCCTAAAGAAACTCGGTAGCGTAAATACGAGGGTCCGTCGCGGAAAGAGGGTCATCGAGGTTCCGGCAGACGAGATAGTCCCAGGTGACATTATGATACTCGAGGCCGGCGATGTCGTCACGGCCGATATCCGAATAACAACGGCATCGAGGCTCATGGTAGACGAGTCGAGCCTCACGGGTGAATCCGTCCCCATAGACAAAGATATTGATACCATTTCCGAAGACGTGACGCTCGCCGAGCGGTCGAATATGCTGTTTCGAGGAAGTGCCGTAACTAGAGGTTCGGCCGAGGGTGTCGTCGTAAGGACCGGGATGGATACCGAGTTAGGGGAGATATCGCAACTTGCCGTCGGGGCAAAAAAGGAAGCGACGCCCCTCGAGGACAGGCTCGACCAGCTCGGCCATAAGCTCATATGGATAACCCTAGCCGTCGCTGTTGTCGTTGCTATATCGGGAATCATATCGGGGAAAGGGCTGTTTTTGATGATAGAGACTTCGATCGCACTAGCCGTGGCTGCAATACCCGAGGGACTTCCGATAGTCGCAACAATCGCCCTTGCTAGGGGTGTGTGGCGGATGGCAAAGAGGAACGCCCTGATAAATCGCCTGTCTGCCGTCGAGACGCTGGGGGCGGCAGACTACATCTGCACCGACAAGACCGGAACCCTGACCAAAAACCTCATGACGGTTACGAAAATAGTTTTTGATGAAGATGAGATCGACTCAAGCGGGAAAGAGTTTGTGGCTTTAGGGGATAAAGGCATCGTCAAAAAATCCGATCTATTGGAAGATGTGGTATTAAGAGAGATACTTGAGGCTGGGGTGCTTTGCAACAACGCATCTCTGCATAAACACAGATCAAACGGTGAGGGTATGGGAGTCGGTGATCCCCTGGAGGTCGCCCTCCTTTCGGTCGCCGCCAAGGCGGATATATATAAAGAAGACCTCATCGAGAGTATGCCGAAGGTCCTCGAAGAGGCGTTCGATTCGGATCTCAAGATGATGGCGACCTTTCACAAGAAGAACGGTTTTTTCCGTGTCGCCGTAAAGGGTGCCCCTGAATCGGTGATCGAGGTATCGTCATTCATCAAAAACGGGAGTAATGACGTAAAGATAACAAACGGCGAGCGCGACCGGTGGTTGAAAAAGAGTATCCAGATGGCTCACGGGGGCCTTAGGGTAATAGCACTGGCATCAAAAGAGACAAACGATCTGAATCTAAAACCGTACGAGGACTTGACTTTTCTCGGCCTCGTGGGGATGCTCGATCCCCCGAGAAGTGAGGTTCCCATCGCCATAAATTTGTGCAGGGATGCCGGCATAAACGTGGTCATGGTAACGGGGGATCAGCCCGTCACGGCAAAAAATATCGCCCGTGCTGTAGGGCTAATAGATAAAGATGATGTCGAGGTGGTTCACGGAAAAGACCTAAAGGGGATCGAGGAGCTGTCAGAGAGTGAGATCAAGAGGCTCCTTAATGTCCGGATTTTCGCGAGGGTCACGCCGAAGCAGAAGCTGGATTTGGTCGAGATCATTCAGAGAAACGGTTCTGTCGTGGCGATGACCGGCGACGGGGTCAACGACGCCCCTGCCCTGAAAAAGGCGGATATCGGCATCGCAATGGGACAGAGGGGGACACAGGTCGCGAGGGAGGCCGCGGACATGGTGCTCAAAGATGATTCATTTTTCACGATAGTTGCGGCGATAGAGCAGGGGAGGGTCATCTTTGACAATATCCGAAAATTTGTCGCCTATCTGATTTCATGCAACATAAGCGAGATCATGATTGTATTTCTCGCGACGCTCGTAAACGCCCCGCTTCCAATACTCCCGCTCCAGATTCTGTTTCTGAATCTCGTCACCGATGTATTTCCGGCCCTCGCGATAGGGATCGGGGAGGGAGACCCGAGCGTCATGGAGCGCCCGCCGAGAGATCCGGCCGAACCGATCTTGACACGACGGCACTGGCTCAGTATCGGTGGATACGGTATATTGATGACTTTTTCGGTCCTCGGCGCCTTGGCGATTTCACTCCTGTGGCTCGGAATGGAAGAGAAGGAGGCAATCACGGTCTCCTTTCTGACTCTCGCATTTATTCAGCTTTTTCACGTCTTCAACATGCGGGATCGCGGATCTCACATGTTCAAGAACGAGATCACACGAAATCCATCAATTTGGGGGGCGATTGTTTTATGTACGGGGCTCCTTATCGCGGGAGTATACGTCCCTGGGATATCCCACGTACTTAAAGTAA
>CAZDOD010000107.1:0-9822 GCA_964506935.1 uncultured Thermodesulfobacteriota bacterium
TGGCCAAGTTTTTCGGGACCACATTTTTGGGGCAGGTGCTTTGCATAGGAGTTGTAGGTGGTGCTGGGATAGGTCTTGCCTATGTGTGTCCCATCACCGCCGCGGTCAAGTGGTTTCCGGACAAAAAGGGACTGATTACGGGTCTGGCCGTGGCCGGGTTCGGGTTCGGCGCCATGATATGGGTGAAGCTGGGAGGCGAGTGGGGCAACCTAATTGAAAATTATGGTGTCCTCAACACATTTGCGATCTATGGAGTCCTGTTTCTCGTATCGGTGCTTTTGGGCTCGATAGTACTCGTCAATCCTCCCAAGGGATTTAAGCCGAAGGGGTGGGAGCCAAAGGCTGTCAAGAACACCGCACCGTCAGGTGGTGAGGATTTTACATCGAGAGAGATGATGAGAACTTACCAGTTCTGGTTTCTCTGGATGATGTATGCCTTTTCCGCCACCGCCGGGCTCCTTGTGATCGGAAACATCAAGCTATTCGGGATAAGCGCCCTCGAAGCGAAAGGTTTTCTGGGAGATGCATCCGCCATCGCGGGTACCGCAATGGTTATCTTTGCGCTCATGAACGGGCTGGGCAGGATTACATGGGGGACCCTATCGGATAAGCTGGGAAGAACCTTATCAATCCTGATAATGACATTTTTGCAGTCAATCATGATGATCGCGCTAATATGGATGGGAGGCAAAGTAGCAACTTTCTATATTGCAGCGGCGCTGATCGGTTTTAACTTCGGCGGGAACTTTTCGCTGTTTCCCACGGCTACGGCCGACTTCTTCGGGCCAAAGAACCTCGGTGCAAACTACGCCCTTGTATTTACCGCATACGGTCTCTCGGGCGTCATCGGGCCTATCTTGGGTGGCAGGGTGTTTGATATGACTGGAAACTATCTATGGGCCTTCATCCCCGCATCGGCACTCTGCTTTATTGCAGCGATCCTTTCACTTTCGACAAAGGAGCCGCATTATAAAAAGGGTTAGGGGTAAATAAGAAAGCGGCACCGGCAACCGAGTAATCTTTGGGCCGGTCGAAAATTTTTAAGAGTAACTAAACATCACACATTTGGAGGTATGAAATATGGCAGATGAGAAAGTAAGTGCATTTGAGGGTAAGATGTTTCCGCCACCGGAAAGCTTTACCAAAAAAGCCTACATAAAGAGCAGGGAAGAATATGAAAAGATGTGGAAGGAATCGATAAATGACGCCGAAGGCTTTTGGGGTAAGATAGCCGAAGAATACATCACCTGGTTTAAGAAATGGGACGTAGTCAATGAAGAGAACTACAAAGAGGGTGAGATCAAGTGGTTTATCGGTGGGAAGCTAAACGCCTGTTATAATTGTCTCGACAGGCATCTGGGCACAAAAAGAGAGAACCAGACGGCATTAATCGCCGAGGGCAACGAGCCTGGCGACGAATGGCGTTACACCTATAAGGAGCTTCACACCGAGGTCTCCAAGTTTGCCAATGTGCTCAAAAGCCTAGGCGTGAAAAAGGGCGATAGGGTTACAATCTATCTCCCAATGATACCCCAGCTGGCCATCGCCATGCTTGCATGTGCGCGGATTGGTGCAATCCACAGTATCGTCTTCGGTGGTTTCTCGGCGGATGCCTTAAAAGACAGGATCATAGACTGCGCATCAAAGATCCTCGTAACCTGCGACGGAACTTTCAGGGGGGCGAAGGCCGTTCCCCAGAAGGACAATGCGGACAAGGCCGTCGAAGGCACCCTGGTGGAAAAGGTCATCGTTGCAAAAAGGGTCGGCGATAAGATCAAGTGCGATTGGAAAGAAGGAAGGGACCTCTGGTGGGAAGACCTCATGGCCGATGCCAGCCCTGACTGTCCATGTGAAGAGATGGATGCAGAAGATCCCCTCTTTATACTATATACTTCAGGTTCAACAGGAAAGCCGAAGGGTGTTATGCACACGATCGGCGGCTATATGGTCTATGTCGCCTTTACCCACAAGATAATCTTCGACTATCACGATGGTGATATGTACTGGTGCACCGCCGACATCGGCTGGGTAACGGGCCACTCCTATATCGTTTACGGCCCGCTCGCAAACGGAGCCACATCGATCATGTTCGAGGGCGTCCCGGCATACCCCGACTGGGGACGCTTCTGGGACGTCGTTGATAAATACAAGGTCAATATTATCTACACCGCACCCACCGCCATCAGGGCCATCGCAAAAGAGGGGCTAGATCATGTCAAGAAGCGTGATCTGTCGAGCCTCGTGCTTTTGGGGACGGTTGGAGAGCCGATAAACCCCGAGGCCTGGGGATGGTACCATACCAATATCGGCAAGGGAAAGTGTCCCATCATCGATACCTGGTGGCAGACCGAGACCGGAGGGATCCTTATCACACCGCTCCCGGGCGCCTGGGCGACAAAACCCGGCAGTGCGACGCTCCCGTTCTTCGGCGTTGAGCCCTGTATCGTCAATGCCGAGGGTAAGGAGCTCGAAGGCCCGGCCGAGGGTGCACTCTGTATTAAGAGGTCGTGGCCCGGTCAGATGAGGGGTGTCTATGGAGATCCCAAGAGATTCAAGGAGACCTATTTCATCCAGTATCCCGGCTACTATTTCTCGGGCGACGGCGCACGTCGTGACGAAGACGGATACTACTGGATCACGGGCCGTATCGACGATGTCATCAACGTTTCCGGACACCGCATGGGTACGGCCGAGGTCGAGAGCGCCCTGGTGGCGCATCCCAAGGTTGCGGAGGCGGCGGTGGTCGGTTTTCCACATGAAATCAAGGGGCAGGGGATCTACGCATATGTGACGTTGAACGCCGGCGTTGCGAAGTCAGATGAACTGAAAGACGAGCTTATAAAGCACGTGCGTAAGGAGATCGGCCCGATAGCCACTCCCGACAAGATCCAGTTCGCGGACGGCCTTCCCAAGACACGGTCTGGAAAGATCATGCGGAGGATACTCAGGAAGATCGCCGAGAATCAGCCCGAGGCGGTTGGAGATACATCGACGCTCGCCGATCCCGCGGTCGTTGAGGACCTCGTGAAAAACAGGGTCATCTAAAGGATTTTTCGGGGTTTTATCGAATAGACGGATTTTGAGTCGGGGTTTCGATTTTAGATCCGGATTTCGATGAGGTAAAAAATAATAAAGGGGGAGGAATTATTTCCTCCCCCTTTATTTGTAAAGTATTTTTGTATATCAGGCTTTCAGGCCCTCGCGATCCTAATTGAGCTACCTTTCATTTTTTCGCCTTCGATTCCTCCCGCAGCTCTTTTTTGAGTATTTTCCCTATGGCCGATTTTGGGAGGCTCTCTCTAAATTCATACAGCCTCGGTACCTTGTAGGGGGCGAGGTTCTTTCGGCAGTATGCGTCGAGCTCGTCTTCGGTTACCGTTTCCCCCGGCTTTAGGACTACGAATGCTTTTACCGTCTCCCCGCGGTATTCGTGGGACACACCCAATACACATGCCTCCAAAATCTTCGGATGCTCGTAGAGCACCTCTTCGATATCCCTCGGATAGATATTATAGCCCCCGGCGATGATCATGTCTTTTTTCCTGTCGACGATGTAGACATAGCCGTCCTCGTCCATCTTACCTATATCGCCGGTGTAGAACCACCCGTCTTTAAACGAGCTCTCAGTCTCTTCGGGATTGTTGTAGTAGCCCTGACAGAGCTGGGGTCCGCGAAAGATGATCTCCCCCTCTTCGCCCAGTGGCATGTCTTTTTCCCCGGTCTCGATATCAACTATCCTCAAGTCGGTATTCGGTAGCGGCACTCCGACGCTCCCGGGCTTTAGGGTCCCCCTCCAAGGCGTGACCGTGATCAGGGTTGTCGATTCGGTCATACCGTATCCCTCGACTATTGTCGCTCCCGTGGCGTCTTTGAGGGCGTTTATTGTCTCTGTGGGGAGGGGTGCCGCGCCCGAGAAAAATCCCGTGACGAATGAGAGGTCGGCCTTTTTAAACTCTGGGAGGGCCAGAATCCCGACAAAGATCGTGGGCACCGCCAAGACGATCGTGGACTTATACTTCATCAGCATATCCATGACCGCCTTGGGTTCGGGACGTGGCACGAGGATGGCGTTCCAGCCGTTAATGATACACATGTTCATCACCGCCGTAAAACCCGCCATGTGGAAGAAGGGGAAGATCGCAAGCTCCGATTCGGGTCGCTCTTTTACGTCGAAGAGCCACGCCTGCAGAATCTGGGTAATATAAGAGACATTCCTGTGGTTTATACTTACCCCCTTTGCGAGCCCCGTCGTGCCGCCGGAATAGGGTATCAGGGCGAGATCATCGAGTTTTGTAAGATCGCCGGGAGATTTGGGGGAGCCTTCCCTCATAAGGTCTAAGAATTGGTAGTAGTCCGGTTGCCTTTCGTATTTGAAATACATCCCCTTCTTTACATGGGGATAGAGCTGTTTGGTAGGAAATGGGAGATAGTCGTTGATATGGGCTGAAATGACCGTCTTTATCTTTGTCGCAGACCTCATGGCAAGGGCCCTCGGCGCCAGAAGATCTAATGTGACGACCGACGTGGTACCGGAGCTGTTAAACTGATGCTCGATCTCCCGATCGGTATAGAGGGGATTTACGGGCACGGCCACCGCCCCGGCGCGCCAGATTCCGTAATATGCGATTACTATCTGCGGGACATTCGGCAAAAGAAGGCCCACCCTTTCCCCCGGCTTTACTCCCAGTTTTATGAGGGCGTTAGCAAAACGATTTGAGAGTCTTTCCAGCTCGGCGTAAGATATCCTCTTTCCCAAAAATGTCAGGGCGCACCTCTTTGGAAATTTTTTCGCCGTTCGAGACAGAAACTCGCTGATCGAGAGGTCTTCGAAATCAACCGATTTCGGAACCTCGGATACATAAGACTTGTGCCATATGCGATCCTCCATTTTCTATACCTCCTTGTAAATAGAATATATGGTTGAGATATTTATTGAAATTTATTGGAAAAGATTCTGACGAGTTCAAATAAAATTGAACCTGAAAGGTCTTTTGGAGGAGATATTCGGGGTCGAATAGTAAAAGCCGTAATTAAAGTAGGGCAAGAAAAATATCAACACGTATACTATATGAGAGCAGGCGTGACTATAAAATCCTCCCAATTATATAAATTATGGAGTAAAGCCCGAAAAAAATTCTACTCGTAAACGTCTTTGAAATACTTCTCATAGAGGGACGGGCTATCCTTTTTTATCTCCTCCACGCTCTTTAAGACCTTTCCCTGTGCGCCGAGGATCATAATCGAAAGGGTATCTACATTTTCCCCGCCCCGAAGCTCCTCATCTCCGAGCCTCTTTTCGAGGTAGTGGACCTCTCCCGTGGCCGAGACAAACGATGCCATGAGCTCGGTTTCCTTTTTATTCAGATCCTGGGCACCCGATGAAAAAAGCTTCTCGAGAGCCTTTTTGGCGTTGCCCTTCTTCTTTACGGCCTCTGCCTCGACCGAAAGCCCCTTTTCTTGATAGATCTCGTAGAGCTTGTCTATCAAAGATTCGGGACTTATGACGTGGGCCCCGAAGATGTCGGGGGCGATTTCGGGAATTCCCCTGAAGCGAAACAGAGCGTCCTCAAATCGGGATAGAGCCAGTTCCGCAAAGTCACCTTTTAATATATCGAAGGAATTTGCCTTTGGGACGGTGCGCTCCATGATGAGGCCGTCCCCGAAGACCGCCCGCCACCCGATACTGTGGATGTTCAACTCGTCGGCGGTTTTTTTGGCCTCCTCGAAGTAGCTCTTTGCAAGATCTATCCTCCCCGTCTTGATAAGCGCCATGCCGGCGCCGATGAGGTCGTCGGCCTCACGAATCCTGCTCTTAAGCCTTCTGTTCTGGGACAGTGCAGAGGAAAAGAGGGTGTAGGAAGTGGAGTAGGAGCCGTCAAGGTAATCGAGGGCACCGAGAAATGACAGCGCCTTTGCCCCGTAGCCCGGGATATCGGCCTCGCCTGAGATGGCGAGGGCGTCGTCAAATGCTGACCTCGCCTTCTTATAATCACCCTTGAGGAAATATATCTCCCCGATCCACAGGAGATTTATCCCCTTGAGGTTTTCCCTCCCCATATCGGTGTAGATCTTGTCGGCCTCGAAAAATAGGCTCTGGGCGTTATCGAGATCGTCCATATCGAGGTAGACCTTCCCGAGGTTGCTCACTACTTTTGCCTCGTTTAGCTTCTCTCCCATGACCTGATATATGAGCATAGCCTCTTCGAGGGCCTCTTTCGCCTCGTCAAATCTCAAGAGCTCGTTTTTCAGTATACCGATGCCGTTTAGCACCTTTGCCGCCTCCGAGAGATCCTCCGCCTCCTTTTTGATCTTCAGTGCCTCGTCATAGGCTTCCAATGCTCGTTTGTAATCCCCTGAACTGTCGAGTATCCTGCCGAGGTCTATGAGGATCGAGCCCCTCAAGGGGACGTCCTTATTGTCCTTTGCGACCTTGAGGGCGTCATCTAGATATTTTATGGCCTCATCATATCTCCCCGCACCCTCGAGGGCCGAAGCGACCTTTAATAAGACTCGGACATAGGATACATCGTCGCCTCTCGCCTCCTCGACGAGAAGGGCCTCCCCATATGCATCCATCGCCATGTCCATGCGGCCCAGTGCCGAATAGACATCCCCGATCCCAACGAGGTCCCTGGCGTAACTTTCTTTGTCTCTGAGCTGTCGATGGAGGTCCGCCGCAACGGCGAAGTAACGACCCGCCGTGACGAGATCGCCCATAGAGAGACGGGTTATTCCTATATGGTAGATTCCCCTCGCTTCGAGCTCTGGCTCGACGAGCATACCGTATATCTCGGCCGACTCTCCGAAGGCCGAGAGCGCCTCTTTGTATCTCTCGAGGCGATAGTATGAGAGGCCGAGATTGTGGAGGTCTTTTGCTATGTCGCTCTGCATCTCCCTCTTCCTATCTATTGCGAGAACTTTGAGGAACCAGTCTACGGCTTCGGAATATTCTCTGAGATTAATCTTAGCAATGCCGATATTGTAGAGGACCATCGCTTCGTGCTCAATATCGCCCGCGGCCCTATACAGCGAGAGGGTTTCCTCCCAGTATTTTATAGCCTCGTCAAACTTCGACTCTCCGAATGCCGAGACCCCTAGGTCAAAAATGGCATCGGGGTCTTCTGCGGGGTGGGCAACAAGAGGTGCCAAAGACAGAAAAATGATTGGAATTAGGAGAGTAAGACAAATCTTTTTCATGACATTAGTCCTTTTTATTGGTATTTTGAGAAATTTCGATTAAAAAAATCAATAGGACCTTCCGTATTCGAGATCGAGGCCCCCTTCAATTATCCCCCTGATTTTATTTATGAGCTTTTCCCGGTCATCATATTTTAGACCTTCGACTTCCACGGGATCGTGGATGATTATCTGGATCCTCCCGGGTTTCATCGCCAGCGGTCTCCCCTTCGGGAGGGCGAATCTCCCCCCGTTGACCGTTATCGGCAAAATCGGTGTATCGGTCTCGAGGGCCATTACGGCCCCCCCTTTTTTAAATTCCTGAAGCCCGCCGTCTTTGCTCCTCGTCCCCTCGGGAAAGAACATCACCGAGGCCCCGGCGTCAATCTTGACCTTCGCCGCATCGAGGCTCTCGCGTGCCTTTTCGGAATTGGATCGATCAACGTAGATCTGACCCAGCTTCTCACAACCTATGCCGAATACCGGTATCCTTCTGAGTTCAATCTTCATCACCCATCGAAGGGAGAGCGGAAGGCATTTGATCAGTGCCCAGACGTCAAAGTGGCTCTGGTGGTTTGACATTATAATGTAAGAGCGCTTCCCTTCGATTTTTTCTATTCCGGTAACATTCACCCTCGTCCCGGAAAGCCCGAGATTGAGCCAGGCCCAGAATTTGCCTATCTTGTAGCCGAAGTTATTATTTGGATCGAGGCCGGGGATAAAGGACATAGTGATTACGATGGCACCCACAAACGTGGTGTTAAATATGAAAAAGAGGAACCAGAAGGGTAAATATAGGGGATAGATCCAGTTATATAAGAATTTTTTCATTTTAAGAATCTTCCACACGACCGTAACGGGAAAACTGCATCGTAAATGTGGCCCTCCCCTGACTTTGGGATCTCAGGATTGTTGAATAGCCGAACATCTTGGAAAGGGAAATTTCCGCCCTGATATGGTTCACCTTTCCCCTTACCTCGACATTTTTTAAAAGACCACCCCTTGCGTTCAGGTCTCCAATGATCTCCCCCGTGAATTCCTCAGGCGTGATAATCTCCACCGACATAACAGGCTCAAGGAGGACCGGCTTTGCCTTCTCCGCGGATTCTTTTAGCGCCATCGCGGAGGCGATGGAAATTGCCATATCGTCCGTGATGTTCTCCTTTGCCGAGATCGATTTTATAATCGCCCTCGCGTCGACAATGGGATAACCCAAGATCGGGCCCGACGCCGCGGCGTCCTTTACTGCCGACATCGCGGTCTTGACCCATTCTTCCGAGATGGAATCATTCTCGATAAGGCCCTTGACCTCAAAACCCGACCCACGTTTAAGGGGTTCGAGTGAAAGCGAGACCTTTGCATACCTCGGCTCTCCCGCAATCTCCCTTTCTATCGTTACCTCGGATTTCGAGGTCGTCGTCACCGTCTCCCTGTAGACGACCTGGGGCATCCCGACGTTTGCCGCCACGTTGAACTCCCTTTTTAGCCTGTCCACCAAGATTTCCAGGTGAAGCTCCCCCATGCCGGAGATGATCGTCTGGCCGGTCTCCTCATCCACCCTGACGTGAAATGTCGGATCCTCCTCCTCCATCTTGCTCAAGGAGAGCTCCAGTTTCTCCTGATCCTTTACGGTCTTTGGTTCTATGGCCATGTTGATGACGGGTTCGGTAAAGGAGATCGATTCGAGTAGGATGGGTTTACCTTTCTCGCATAATGTGTCGCCGGTCGTTGTGTCCTTTAGCCCCATGGCGGCGACGATGTCTCCGGCGGCGGCCTTGTCTATCCTCTCCCTTTTGTTGGCGTGCATCTTGAGGAGGCGGGATATCTTTTCGGATGTATCGAGCCTCGGATTATATACCTCGGCGCCTGCAGCGAGGACCCCCGAATAGACCCTGAAATAAGTCAGTTTTCTACCCTGATCCATCTGTACCTTGAAGGCGAGGGCAGAAAGGGGTCCGTCCTCCTCGCTCTTTCTCGTCTCTATGTCGCCGGTCTTTGGATTTGTGCCCTTGATGGGTGGGACATCTATGGGGGACGGGAGGAAATCTATTACCGCATCCAAGAGGGGCTGGATCCCCTTATTTTTCAGGCCCGACCCTAAAAGGATGGGGACGAAGGCGCCTCCTAGCACCCCTTTTCTCAGTGCGTTTAATATTTCTTGTTCGGTTATCTCGATCCCTTCGAGATACTTCTCGGCGATATCGTCGTCGACGTCGGCACATGCCTCAAGGATCTTCTCCCGCAGTTCTGTCGCCTTCGGGAGGATATCTTCGGGTATTTCCTCGCTCGTTATCGTGGCGCCGAGGTCGTCTTTTGAAAAAGCGAGCAATCTCATTCTTATCAGATCGATCAATCCAGAAAATTTATCCTCTGCCCCGATCGGGAGCTGGATGGGAAGCGGCCTCACGCCTAATTTTTCGACCATCATATCGACTACGGCGAAAAAGTTTGCCCCGGTCCTGTCCATCTTGTTTATGAATGCCACCCTCGGGACGTTGTATCTGTCGGCCTGGTGCCAGACTGTCTCGGACTGGGGCTCGACACCCTCGACCGCCGAGAATATTGCGACCGCCCCGTCGAGGACCCGAAGCGACCTCTCGACCTCGACGGTGAAATCGACGTGCCCCGGCGTGTCGATGATGTGGA
>CAZDOD010000108.1:0-9688 GCA_964506935.1 uncultured Thermodesulfobacteriota bacterium
CGCCCGGCAGTTCGTCGGCCAGATGCAAAAGCCGCTGATCGAGCACATCGAAGGGACAGGCGACAAAGAGGCCTTTAAGATCGCCCCGACTATTATCCCCGGTATTTTCTCCTTTAACAGATAAAAAAAGAGGACGAGCAAAAAATTTCCAAAACCGATAAACGGAATGAAGGGGAGAGGGACAGGGGCTCCTGTAAGGAGAGCCGTAAACGGTACGGCGAACGATATCACCGAGGCGCCCCAGATTCCCGCATAGTAAACCGCAATTAGAAGGCAGGCGTTGACGAGTGTGCCTACAACGAATATATTTGCCGGCCCCATAAAGGGGGTCAGATACCTCCCGGCCGCCTGTATGGCGGCGGTCAGCGCGAGGAGTATGGCGGTTCTCGCTATCTTCTTGTTTACGTCCAAAGACTTGCTGTTTATCATTATCCTGCTTTACAGAATAGATTCACTTTGCCAAGATTATATGGTTTCAGGCCTTCGTATCTCAATGTTAAATGGTACTAATTTGAACCTTATAAGTCAATGAATCTTTTTTTGCAGTATAATAAGAAAAGGACTTACACACTCTATGTAAGCCCCGGACAACAATTATCCATAACCCATTTATTATCAGATCACTTTACGATAATCCAAACGCCATCCTATTTCAGGAAATTACATTTATCGGTCCTGATTTATTATGAACCCTTCTGATATGTCGCGGCCTTCTCCGGTGTCTTCCCCTTTATCACCTCGTGATAGTATTTATATGTCAGGGGATTTCCCGCCTTTAAGACCTCAGCCGATACGATATCTCCAATAAAAAGCGTATGCGTGCCCGCATCCATACTGTCCTTTACGCTGACCTCCATAACGGCAAGACTGTTTTCGATTACGAGCGGTGATCCCGTGACTCCAATTTTATGCTCGACCTCAGATAATTTATCCAAATCCCTCCCGCACTTGAATCCGAAGTTTCCGATAAATTTAAACGGTGTGGTCTCATCGAGGATCGATACCGCCCAGACGCCGCTATTGATTATACAATCGTGGGTGAAATTCTCCTTGTTTATCGAGGCGCAAAGCCTCGGGGGCTCCGCGCATACCTGAAAGACCGTGTTTGCAATCTGACCGTTCAGCTTATCCCCAAGACGCGATGTTACTACATAGACCCCATAGCTGAGCTGAAAAAGTGCCTTTAAATCCATTTTTTCCATCTTTTGTTTATGCCTCCTTCAATCTATCCGGTTATTCCCACGAGCTTTTTACACTATGGGAGGATATCACTTCTAAATCAACTATTTATTCTCACCCAATAATCCAGTTTCCAAATCATTTAAGATTTTTTTTAAGACACTATCAGCCCGGTGCCGAGAATCGCCCAGGCTGGATCACTTATTACTTGCCCCGATAGATAGGTTATCCTCAAGTTTACGGAACAGTTATCACCTATGCATCAGAAATCCTCAGTATTTATCACTTACCGGGTCACTTCAAAGATTCAAGTTTTTGTGTGAGCAATCTTACGTGCCCCATCTCCTCGGTCAGGATGTCCTTGATCTTATCCTTCCCCAGCACGTCCGGAATGGCCTCCCTGATGCCGGTGTAAAAGGCTATCGAATCCCGCTCAAGACCTATGGCGATATTCAGGATATCTTCCATCCCCTCTTTCCCGCTCAGCTTCTCCGAGGGATCCTCATTGAACTTGAACACGAAACCATCGGCAATCGCCCGAAGATAGAGGGCCGCCTCTCCATTGGGGTCGAAGGATTCGGGTAGTTTTTTCTTGTCTGCGTAATCTTTTCTCATATTGGAAAACAGCTTTTCGTGTTTTACTTCCATTTCAGAAAGCTCGAGCAACATCTTTTTACTGTCCTCATCAAATGACCCTGAAACCTTGCGGTAAAATTTCGCCCCGTTCCTCTCAATCTGCTCGGCTATTTCAAAGACCTCGTCGATATTAAAAAAATCACCCATATTTAAAATCCCCTATAGTTTTGTAATCGTAATTTCCTGAAGAAAAAACTTACATGTATACAGGTAGGAAAAACCTCAGGCGCCATCCAAACCGCTCCTCTCCTTTTCCATAAACCACAGATCGGGATCTTTGAGATAGAGCTTCATGTCGTCGAGGATCTTATAGTGGCCCCTCTCCTCTTTTATCATGTGCTCCAAAAATTCTCGCTCCAAAGGGTCTTCCGAAATCTTGAGGTGTTCCTTGTAAAAATCTATTGACTTGAGCTCGAAGTCTACTCCTACCTCGAGCGCCTCTATATCGGAGGAGTCAACACTGATATCCTTGGTGTGCCTTTTTGCAAGATCGACGAAGAATTCATTCAATTCACCATGTCCGAACTCGAGGTCTTTCCAATCGGCATTCCATTCATTACCTTCTTTAAGAGATGAGTAGATTCTATTTATCCTTTCGATATGAATCCTCTCGTCATTTTTTAGCATCTTGTAGATTTCCCTCCCCAAATTATTCTTACATGTCGAAAAGGCTTCCCTGTAAAAGGATATCCCCTTTTCCTCCATCGCAAGTGCCGTGCCCAGCATCTCTAGGGACCTGTCTTTTGTCATTTTATTTTCTCTCCAATCTTTCTTTTGGTGATTTCTTTAAATTGGGGGAAGGAAACTTTCAGACCCTTTAACTCGAGATAGAGATGGATATTTGCCGAATCGAAAATACCGTATGGTAAACAGGATTTTTTAGATCAACCTTACCCCATCGATATAAAATATCTTGGTAAAACCTTTCAACAATTCTATCAAAAATCTTAAAAAGACTTGATGCGAAAAAGATTGCACTATTGATAAAGACCGAGATTTAGCCTTTCGAGATTACTTCTGATTTAAAATGTAACTATATGCGGAGAGGGCGGCCTTTGCCCCCTCCCCCGCGGCGACTATCACCTGTTTAAAGGGGACATCGGTAACGTCACCCGCAGCAAAGATCCCGGCGACACCGGTCTGGCATTTCGAGTCTACTATTATCTCCCCGATACTGTTGGTCGCCATAGTATCTATGACGAGTTCGGAATTGGGAAGTAACCCAATCTCAATAAACACTCCATCGACTTCGAGGTTTTTTACAGAACCACCATCGAGAGACTTGATCTCCACGCCGGAGACAACCTTGTTGCCATCAATACTCAGGGTGCTGTATTTAGTAAAGATCTCCACCTTATCGGACGCCTTTATTTTGTCTATCAGGATCGGATCCCCGGTGAGTTCAGATATCGATATCAGATATATTTTTTTTGCCACCTTTATGAGGTCGAGCGTCGCCTCGAGCGCCGAATTTCCACCACCGATAACCGCTGTGTTCAACCCCTGAAAGAGTGGCGCATCACATGTCGAACAGTAGGCCACACCCTTTCCAACAAATTTCTCTTCACCCGACACCCCTAGCGATCTCGGACGTTTTCCCATCGCGAGGATCGCTGTCTTGGTATTGAAGAGCTTGCCGTCATCGCAAAAGACCTTCTTTATCTTGCCTGCGATATCCAAAGAGATGGCCTCAACACCCTCCATCTTCGCCACACCATACTTATCAACATGCTCGTTAAATCTTGAGATGAGATCCACAGTATCGATCCCGGAAAATCCGAGGTAGTTGTCGATATCGAAGGTCCATGTTACCTGCCCGCCGATGTCTTTACTGATGATGAGGGTTTTTAAAAGCTTCCTTGCGGCGTATATAGCGGCGCTCAGGCCCGCCGGTCCGCCACCAATTATGATGAGATCGTAGATCGGTTGGGCGTCTTTGGGGATCGGCATCCCGAGTTTTCCCCACAACTCCCCAGATGCCTCGAGCCCTACCAGATCCCCGTAGCCACCTATAGGCTCATCGTCAACAACTATCTGAGGGAGGGAGCCGCCCTTTGTCACTCCCTTCATGACCGTCCACTCGTCCGATTTAGGGAGTACCTCTATCTCGGTGAAATATATCCCTTTTTCGGTGAGAAACGCCTTCGTCCTGTTGCAGAAGGGACATCCCCTCAGAGTATATATCGTGACGCCTTTCAAAATATTTCCTAACTCAGTAGCTACACCTTATCCAGGGCTTTTTCTATCTGCTCCTTATCAAAACCCATGATTATCTTATCATTTATCTTAATCACCGGAACGCTACGCCCTCCATCGGTCAATTCCACCATCTCATGCAGGGCATCATGATCCGTTGTTACGTCGTGATCTATATATTTTATACCCTTTTCAGAAAGAAACTCTTTCGTTTTTTTACAGAAGGGTCACGTCGGGCTGGAATAAAGAGTTACTTTATGGTCTTCCATTCTTTATCCTCCCATTTCTTATTGACAAGAAATCTATCTCTTTTTCTATGCCCTACTCTTCCTTTTCAAATTCTTCTTTCGATGCCCCGCATACGGGACATACCCAGTCATCCGGCAGTTTCTCAAAGGGAGTCCCCGGCGCGATCCCGCCGTCGGGGTCGCCCTCCGCAGGGTCATAGACATATCCACACACGGTACACACATACTTATCCATGACTATACAACCTCCTTGAATAAAAAAATGGGATTTTTAATTTTCGCAGAGTTTTATACGCCTTGTAAATATTATTCCAAAAAAAGTAAAAAATGTCAAAGAAAATATCTTATATGTAGATTTGAGCGAAAAAAGACTTGCCTTAACACAATGATAGAAGTTATAATGTGCAGTGTTACGATTTTTAAAGTTGTGTTATGAGACATTCCTTTCTCGATAAAGAGAGCGAAATAGAAAGCCCGATAAGATCGTTGAATCCTAAGACGAAGGTCATCTCGATCCTGACGATCGTTGTCATTATTGTATCAACGTCACCTGCGGCAAAGACTACATTTCTCCTCTATACCGCCATGGCCCTGTTTCTTATCCTTATGTCCAATATCCCGATCACCGTATTTTTGAAGAGGTTACTTATAATCTCCCCATTCGTCCTAATGGCGATCGTCGCCGTCCCTTTTCTGGGTGTTGCTGAAGAAGGCATCACCTACTCCCTCGGCCTATTTGATGTTACGATGTCGGAACGGGGCCTTCAGGTGGTCTTCAACGTCGCCGTTAAATCGTCCCTGTCTGTCCTATTTCTCACGCTTTTGATATCGTCAACACCATTTAAGGATCTGATCAGCGGTCTAAAAGAGCTTAAGATCCCGTCCCTTATCACCGACTCCCTCCTCTTTATGTATCAGTATCTCTTCATTCTCATAGACGAGGGGGAGAGGATCACCCGCGCGAGGGATGCGAGGTGTTACGGAGGCCGCTGGATATGGCATGCCCATATCATTGGTTACATAATAGGCGCCCTATTTATCAGGAGCTTCGAGAGGGGTGAGAGGGTATATCTTGCGATGAAGGCGAGGGGATACGACAGCGAGATTTCCTCCTCGCACACGGGTCGGCTTGGGGCGAACGACTTCGTCTTTTTATCTCTCGTAATACCAATAGTATTAATAATCAGGACTATCGGATTTGGCCTATGACAAAAACACAATACGACATAGAAATAAAAAACCTCTCCTACACGTATCCTGACGGGACTTTGGCTTTATCCGGGATCAATATCTCGGTGGCACAAGGGGAATCGGTCGCGCTCCTGGGCCCGAACGGCGCCGGGAAATCCACGCTGATCCTTGCGCTTCCTGGGCTAATCTACGGTACCGGCGAGATCGTAATATCGGGAATGACACTCACAAAAAGCTCGGTTCGCGACATCAGACGAAAAATCGGGATTGTATTCCAGAATCCCGACGACCAGCTATTTTGCCCAACGGTATATGACGATGTCGCATTCGGCCCGGAAAATATGGGTCTCAAAAATAACGAGGTGGATTTGAGGGTCAGGCATGCCCTGTCTTCGATGGGGATACTCGATTTGGAGAGACGATCTGCCCATCATCTTAGCTTCGGCGAAAAGAAGAGGGCCTCGATCGCCACGATCCTGTCGATGGATCCAGAAATCATCGCCTTCGACGAGCCGACAGCCAACCTCGACCCCGAGGGCGTTCATGGGCTCAAAAAGGTGATTTCGGGAATCAAAAAGACGAAGCTCATCGTCACCCACGACATCAACCTCGCCCTCGACCTTTCCTCGAGGGCGATTGTGATGAATAATGGCAAGATCATCGAGGACATGCCCACAAAAAAGCTCGCATCCGATAAAAAACATCTCAAAAAGATGAAGCTATTTTTCAATTGATTTATCAGACAATTGATATATATATACTATTGAACAGAATCCGATAAGGAGATAAATCATGCCGCGTTCTAAGATCGTTTACCACGAGAAATATCTCACTGACTATTCTACCTCATCTGCGGAATGCCCCGAACGTGTAAAGATAATTTATCAAGAACTCAAAGATCACAACTACAACTTCGTCACACCCCAGCCTGCCGATGAAAACGACGTCTATCTCGTCCACTATCCCAACCTCGTCGAGTCTGAAAAGAAAGACAGTGAGCGATACGATATCGCCCTCCTCTCCCTCGGTGGCGCGATAACGGCATCCGAGATAGCGCTGGACGGGACTTCCGCCTTCGCCCTCATCAGGCCGCCGGGCCACCACGCAAGCCCCGGCAGTAACTGGGGATTCTGCTTTTTTAACAACGCCGCGATAACAGTCCAAAGGCTGATCACAAGGAAAAAAGTTGAAAGGGCGGTCATCTTGGATATCGACCTCCACTTCGGAGACGGCACCGACAATTTTTTCTTGGGGAGGGATGACGTAACCGTGGTAAACGTCCAGACCTACGACCGCCTCGACTTCATCGCCCAGTGCTACGAGGAGCTAAAGGAGGCCGCACCGTATGACATCATCTGCGTATCGGCGGGATTCGACAGATACGTCAAAGACTGGGGGCAGACCCTCGAGACAAAAGATTACAAGACAATCGGCGAGACCGTAAAGGATTTCGCCCAGAAGATCGCAAAGGGTCGCAGATTCGCCATCCTCGAGGGTGGCTACTATCTTCCCGACCTCGGGAAAAACGCGAGGAGTTTGATAGAGGGGATGGAGTAGGAAAGGCCGGAGCGTGGGGGAATTTGAAGATGCCGAAATATCTGATGCCTCCGGACAAACGAAAATGCAACGGGAAAAATAGCTCTAGAAAAATCGGCGGAAATTAAAAATCATAATCCCTTGATGAATTCCAGCAAATCTTGGGCGTCCCTATCCGAAAGGTCCCACCTCGGCATATCCAAAGATAACACCTTGCCATCCTCCTCTATCCCCTCACGTATTGCACGAATGATCAATTCATCAGTGTATGCAATCTCGTGCTCCTCCGCCTCACCCTCCCCGTTATGGTGTTCGGCAGATGTCAGCGTTTCATATCTTATGTCGGGAGGGATCTCATAAAGCATCATTACCGGTCTACCGCCACTGCCGTCACTCCCGTGGCAGTCGACGCAGCTCCCACCACGCATGTAGAGCCAGTGGGGTCCGCCCTCAAAAGAAATCTTCACCCCCTCGCTGTTAAAGCCCGTGAAATAAATTTTTTTGCCGTTTGAATCTTCCGAAAAAGCCCCATCGGTTCTTGTGCAAGATATAAAAAGAGCTATCATCAAAAACAAGGGGAAAATCAAAAACAATCTACCTTTAATCTTTCCTCTTGACATAAAATCCTCCTATAAATTTGAAGATATATCGTAGGATTATTGTATCAGCATTTTAAACCGTTGGCAACTTTACCATATCTCTTCCCGGTCGAGAGTATGTAAGCCTCCCTTATGATTCCTTAAAATACCAAAAAAAAGACCCAAAAAAGTGACTTTCTTGGGTCGTATAAAGACAATATCGTCTTAATGTTTTTTACTGTCTTTTTGATCTCATTTCCCGGAGATCTTCTTGCTCATCTTTTCATACTCCGCTTCAGTTATCTCGCCGGAGGCGAAGCGCTTTTTGAGTATCTCGAGGGGCGTATACGAGGTCTCGGACGGAGATGTAGCATGTCCTGTGGCAAATCGGGTTATTCCCCATACAACCAAAAAGATCAGGGCGCCCCAGAACAGAACCATAAACACCATACCAAATGCGCCGAAACCCCACATACCTCCCATGCCGCGGGAAAAACCGGACCAGCACAAAGGATCGGCGGGAAGCGCAAGGAGCAACGTACTTGCTATATTTGTAACAACGTAAAACATTGATTTTCTCCCTTTCTTTAAATATCTCTGTTATTAATATACGTCCGATACGTATGAAAGTCAAGAATATATTAGTAAATTACTCAAGTATTTCACTTATTATGACAACTTATTTAAACTCATTTGTGCAACCTCCATAACCGTAAAAAGGGATAAGACAATGTAGGATTTGTGCTTCTTATAACGACCAATTTAAAGCGAACCAAAAAACAGCTTACCCAAGAACAAAAATACCTTGATTTTTAAATACCACTTGAAGTATTCTTTAATCTAACTGTTTAACTAAAGAATCGAATTTGCATGTATTTTCTTTGAAAATCCGTCAATTTATCAAAAATCCACAAGTGAGGAATTATTATGGCAAAAATGAAGAGCAGTAAGAAGAAAGCCACATCGTCGGAAGAGTTCAAGCTTGATCGATCGATAGGTCTCCTCGGCGGCATTTCTCTGGTCATCGGCGGTGTAATTGGAATGGGGATATATGCCCTCATCGCCGAAATCGGCGCCCAGGTCGGCTCGACCCTATGGCTTGCGTTTGTCATCGCGATGGCGATCTCTATCATCGGGGTCATACCTATTATACAGATCGCGAGCGCCCTCCCCCGTGCGGGGGCGGGGTATCTCTACGCCAGCAGGCTCTTAAATCCGCTCATGGGCACCATCGCCTCATGGTGGGTCATCCTCGGAGGATCGTGTTCGACGGCCTTTGTTGCGCTCGGTCTCGCAGGTTATATAAAACCCCTTATCCCGTGGGATATATCGATACAGATGCTCGCGATTATCCTTCCGATCCTCTTTGTCATCCTATACCTCTTCGGTTTAAAACTCGCCACCTGGATTCAGGTGATTTTCGCGGCGCTTCTCATAATCATATTGCTCGTCTATGGGATCAAGGGGACATCTGTCTACGGTCTCCATTTCTCAACCACACTTCCCCAGGGGGTCGGAGGGCTCATCTTCGCATCGATCCTCTCATACAGCGTATGTATGGGATTTCAGGTAATCGCCGAGATGGGCGAAGAGATGAAAGACGCAAAGAAAAATATCCCGCTGTCTCTTTTGATCGGTGGCGGCATCGTTTTGGTGATCTACATCATCGTTGGAACGATCTTTATCAATTCCATACCATACGAACCAGAAGCGATAAGGGGCATGACCGCACCCCTCAGGGATTCCGGCGAATCATTTTTGTCCCCCTTCTTTGTGATGGCGCTTAGCTTCGGTGCCTTGGCCGCCGGGCTCACGTCATTTAACGCCGGCGCGATAGCCCTTCCGAGGGAGCTCTTCAGCCAGGCACGTGACGGGATCATGCCGCCGTTTATGGGAAGGATAAGCAGGCTCTCAAGATCGCCCTACAATGCGGTTATTGTATATTTCACTATCGTGGTCTTTCTGATACTCCTCAGCGATGACATCGATTTCCATGGCGTTATGGCGGCGGTTGGCCTCCTACTTATGACTGCATTGATATCAATTGCGGCATTGAGGCTCCCGAAGAAATATCCCGACCGATTCAAAAACGCTTACTTTAAGCTCCCCGTTGCGATCCTCTGG
>CAZDOD010000109.1:0-9643 GCA_964506935.1 uncultured Thermodesulfobacteriota bacterium
AAAAATAGTAAAATTAACAAATTTTTTAATTAAGATGTCAAGAAACAAAGACTTTTTTGAGGGGGCAAAATCGCCCCTTTTTTGTTTGAATTACAAAAAAATCTCAATACGATCTTTAATATTTTTAATATATTTGCGACTAATATTTCATAATCTAATTGTAGGTGTGAAATTCTTCCATTTTGACGATTTCTACAAGATAAAGTTTTATTGGATAAAGTTTATAGTGAATCGTTTAATGATAATT
This sequence comes from uncultured Thermodesulfobacteriota bacterium, assembly GCA_964506935.1. Classification (GTDB taxonomy): domain Bacteria; phylum Desulfobacterota; class Zymogenia; order Zymogenales; family Zymogenaceae; genus CAZDOD01. Next base: position 248 of record CAZDOD010000109.1, read on the forward strand.
CGATTGAATTATCACAAAAATGGCGAAAAGAAGTTTTCAATTTTCCACCCGTTTAGAATCGAAATAAAAGGAGTTTAAAATGGCAGTAGAAGTTACCGGAGCTGCAGCCGCGGCAGCAACTACAGCACAGGCTTTATCAATTTCCTTGGGTACCATCGCAGATCTGATTACGATAACTCAATACCTATTTTCTACGGTGGAGCCTGAAGTACATAAAATCTATGAATACACATATGACACGAGACAAAATCTGATTAAACTGATGGATGCGATTGAAGGTGCAGATTATAAAAAAGAAGTACCGAAAGAAGTGCAAAACAAATTTGAAGAGCATAAAGAAACAATCAATAAAGGTATCAAGGATTTTGATAGGTATCTTAAAGACACCAATTATGTAGAAAACTTAGCAAAAAATACTGCGCTTTATCATGAAGCCAAGATAGAAATTATTAGACAAATTATAGACTTTTTTATAAAAGAACGGGCTAACATAATAAAACAACTCCATGAAGAATATCCATTTACTTACCCTCTGGCGCCCAGTTCTAAAATAGAGGATGGACAAAAAACAGAAGAAACAGACTTAGCCGCTGCCGATACGGGGCAACTGGTCGCATTAATTCAGCAGTTGGGCGAAAAGATTGATCTGGTAAGTGCCTCCTTTGGAACTTCCGGGGTTGTTTCTGCAAACTTCGCGGCAGGAGAAGATGGCTCAAGCATCCTCAACAGGCTAGTGGCTATCGATGAGAAGCTGAACGTATTTACGGTTCAAAATATTGAGGCTCAAGCAGAGACAATAGCATTAAAAATTGTCGAAAAAACGGGCGGTGCAGAATCTCCGGAAGAGAAGGTGACGGTGGAGCAGGTGGCCGAGATGATAAGCGTCGAGACGGAAAAGCAACCCGAACAATATCAAGAAATAATAAAACTGCTGGGACAAAACCAGAATATCATGTATGGTTACCAGGACCAGCTATCCCGATTGGAGCATATGATACAAACCAAGGCGTTATCCTTTGATCAGATATACAGGAAGATAGTCAAAAGGATGTGGGACGATTACAAGTGCGGCGGCTGATAAAAAAGCCGCCAATTTTACCAACTTGGCGGCTCACATCTAATTTTCTCTAAAGTCACAATCCTAAATGAAACGGGGTTTTAATATAAAAACCCCGAAATCAAGCGACAATCTTTTAAGGACAATAATGCTCAGACGTTTTTATAAATACCGGCTTTAAAGAGTAATATGGGCAACAAGTCCCTTATTGGAACGATCCTCTAGAATCCCTTATAAATCCCCTTGTATATATCCTGAAGCTCCCTCAGCTTTTGAGTATACTCGAGGTCAAGCTTCCACCCCTTCGCCTTTTTGAATGCCAGCGGCAGAGGGGGCTGGGCCATCGTTGCTCCAAAGCTATCGAGATGCTCCGGGGAGGGAGATACATTAAGGACAACCCACTCCTCAATTTCGTTTGTGCTCATCACCTTCCCGCCCAAGTAGGGCCTGAAGCGCTCAATCGTCCGCTGAAAGAGTAAGGTCTTCCCCTCATCATCCTCCGGGACATCGAGGATACACGTAAAAAAGGCCTCTATGTCTTCATTCGTTATGGCCTCAAAGACGGCTTCCTTACAATCCTCGGGACTCCCAAACCGGCCGGTGCATCCGACGAAAGCCACGGAAAAAAAGATGAGAAGAGTAACTGCTATAGAGACACTAATGACATAATATTTTTTCATGTTCATATTCCTTTAGTATCTTAATTAAGTAAAATCGAAAAAGAAAGCTCTTATAATTAAACTCCTTTGGGCATGTCTGTGTCAAGGAAAAACCGACGCCGTTTTTTAAACTTGTTTACCTTGACTTTATAATTAAAGTTGTTTACATTATTATATAGGTTGTGATAAAATAATTTAATGATAAAAAAACGCGGTCTTTTTTAGGAGGTTTGATCTATGGCTCTGCTCAGATGGGACCCATTTCGGGATTTGCTTTCCCTCCAAGATAGGATGAACCGTATCTTTGAAGAAAGCTTTCCGAAAACCAGGGTCTTTGAGGGCTCCCTAACAACAGGAGTATGGTCCCCCGCCGTGGATATATATGAGACCGAAAAAGCCATTGTCCTGAAAGTGGAACTCCCCGGACTTTCAAAAGACGATATAAACATAGAGATAAAGGACGATAATCTGATCCTTCGGGGGGAACGCAAATTCGAAAAGGACATAAGAGAAGAGAATTACCACAGGATAGAGCGATCCTACGGAAAATTCTCCCGCTCATTTTCGCTGCCCGGTACGATAGACAGAAACAAGGTCGATGCCACCTTCAAGGACGGTATACTGGAGATCAAAATCCCCAAGGCCGAAGAGACCAAGCCAAAACAGATAGAGATAAAACATGAGTAGTTAGAGATCAACCTTCTTTCAAATGATGAAGGGTTTTTTTATAGACTATGGCCAAGAGGGACTATTACGAGGTATTAGGGCTCAGCCGTGGTGCCTCTGAAGAAGAGATCAAGAAGGCCTACCGAAAGCTTGCCAGAAAATATCACCCCGATATGAATCCGGGGGATCCGACAGCCGAGGAGAAATTCAAAGAGATCTCCGAGGCGCACGAGGTCCTTACGGATCCCGAAAAAAAGAGGACATATGATCAGTTCGGCCACACCGACCCCGGCAGGGGCGCGGGCCCAGGCGCCGGCGCATGGACATGGCGAAGTGGCGAGGGCGGCTTCGAGGGATTCAACTTCGACTTCTCGGGAGCGGGCGGAGGATTCAACTCATTCTCGGATATCTTCTCCGAACTATTCGGCGCCGGGCGTAGAAGCTACGCCAGAAGACCGACTAGAGGTGAAGACATGCAATATACCATGCAGATAGATTTCATGGACGCCGTAAAGGGTACCTCGGCAACCGTATCTTTGAATACCAACAAGGGCACGGAACACCTTACCGTCACGATTCCCCGAGGTGTGAAAGAAGGATCAAAGGTCAGACTCAAGGGGAAGGGCTCTTCGGGCATCGACGGCGGCCCAAACGGAGATCTCTTTATCATTACGAAGATTAAGCCCCATCCATTCTTCAAGAGGGAGGATGACGACATATATGTAGATGTCCCCGTCACCATCACCGAGGCGGCCCTCGGGGCCCAGGTCACAATACCCACGATAGACGGCCCCACGAAGCTTACCATCCCCCAGGGAACCCAGAGCGGCCAAAAACTCAGGCTCAAGGGAAAAGGCGCACCGCACCTCAAAGGGGCCGGAAGGGGCGACATGTACGCCGTGATAAAAATAGTCGTTCCAAAAAGTATATCCAAGGAGAGCAAGCAAATACTCGAAGACTTTCAAGGCAAAAATCCATACAACCCCAGGGCGGAGCTGGGCTGGTAAAACAGTAGACTATTGAGGCTAAATATTTTATAAGAACGGATTCATATATGGAAGATAATGACAAAAAGAAAAAAGAAAATCAGGAAGGCGAAGAAGGGGATTTCAAGGTGGAGGATAAGAGGAAGATAGGGAGGGAGGGGGTAGTGGAGGAGAAATCCGAAAAGACCGCTACACAGGATGCGGGAACCAAAGGCGATTCACAAGAGGAGAGCCGGGCCGAAGATCAAACAGAATCAAAGGGACACGAGTTCCCGCCCATCGACTTCGCCTCTTTTATCATTTCGCTATCGACTTCGGTCCTGATATACCTCGGTGAGATACCAGATCCCCTGTCCAATGAGAAAAAAGAGGACCTTATAAGCGCCAAGCAAACCATAGATCTAATAAGTCTCCTAAAAGAAAAGACAAAGGGTAACCTCACCCAACAAGAGGAAGAATTTATGGAAAACATCCTCTACGACCTCAAGATGCGCTTCGTCAAGGCATCTAAATAGATGTGTGGTATTAATTTGGACTACATCCCGGGGTTTCGCCGGGATAAAAACTCACGCCATCAATAGCCCGTCACAAATTTGCAAGTTTGATATACCCTCAAAAATCTGAAAAACCGCAATTTATAGGAACATTATACCCATAGCCCTGTCATAATAGAAAAAACTGGAGGATCGATATGAAAAGTAAGGTGTTTTTTGTTCTCTTATTATCTATTGCCATGTTGGGATTTTCAGCATCCGGCTGGGCGAAAAAACAGGACGGCGCCCCGCGCATGGACGTGGTCTTCCTGATCGACACCACCGGATCGATGGGGGACGAAATAGCCCAGGTAAAAGAGAGCATCGTCGATATGATAACGGAGATAGAGGGTGGTAAACCCGCGCCCGATGTCCGCTTTGGGCTCGTCCTCTATCGCGACCGCGGAGACGAGTATGTGACAAAGAAGTTCGATCTCACAAGAGACACCGACGAGATCGTAAAGTCCATACGGGACATAAAGGCAACGGGTGGTGGAGACACTCCCGAGAGTGTTAACGAGGCGCTCTACGTGGCGATACAGGAGATGAACTGGGATAAGGACATCGACACCGATAAGACCATCTTCCTCATTGGAGACGCAAGGCCCAAGATCTACGACAACGACTATCGCTGGGAGGATGAAGTCAAGAAGGCGCTTGATAGATACATCATCATCAACTCAATCGGCTGCAGCGGTCTCTCGTCCGACGGCGTAGACATCTTCACTAAGATCGCCAAGGGTTCCGAGGGGAGTTTTCGCTTCCTCACCTACCGCGGCGAGTACGTGGCCGAAGACGGCAGCACCAGATCTGTGATGATGGCGGGGGATGAATACTATGCGATGGGAGAAGAAGCCCCTGAGGGACTCTGGAAAATGGGTGCCGACGAGGCCGAGAAAAAGGGGCTTACCACAAAAGCGGAGGCACCGTCTTCATCGGGCGGACGCTACGATCTAATGGACGGTGGTGGGTATTCCGGAGACATGGCGCTTCTGGAGAACAACCTCGACTCTATCCTGACCTCCGGCATCAAGGAAAAGATGATGGAGAAGGGGGTCACCTATGGGGACCCTGTGCCGTTTGAAGTTGTATATTCAGGTTATGTCGACTCCTCACATGAAGACCGTGAGATAAAGATTACAAATCGGCCCGAACTAGAGACCTCAATTGAGGAATTGGGCCTAAAGAAGACCGATATCCCAACATTGGATTTCAAAAAGGATGTGGTCTTCGGCATCGTTGTAAATAGTGATAAGCATCTCGAAGATATAACCGTCGACGACGTAAGGCTCGAAGGTGATGTGGTTAACATAACGCTTAACGCTTCCAAAGGCGCCTCGAAAGGTGTGGATAGTTCGCCTTTAATACTGATATCTGTATCGGCGCCGGAAAAGGTGGTTGCGAATTACTACTTTTTGAAGTAGCGAAAATTTTAAAGCCAAGGACAACTTTTCAGGGCGACATCTGTCGCCCTTTTTCTTTTTTGATTGCAAAAATCTATGTTGTGTGCCAGAATTTACCTTCCCTATTTTTTGTAATGACAGATCAAAAAGATATATATAAAGATAAGATTAATATAGATAATATAAGGTTTTTTTACCATGTGCCCGGAACTCCTTACTAACTCATTTCTTTTAATAATCGGCTTTTTCTTCATGATCTGGGGTGCCCAGCTCTTGGTTGACGGGGCGGTTAGCCTGGCGGTTAGGGCGGGGATATCGAACCTCGTCATCGGGATGACTCTTGTGGCATTCGGGACGTCAGCCCCTGAACTTGCCGCCTCCATGAATGCATCCTTAAGCGGTTTCGGGGATATCTCCTGCGGCAACATTATCGGAAGCAACATCGCCAATCTGGGCCTCGTAATGGGCATATCAGCGATGCTGATGCCGATCGCCATAAAGAGGAATACTATCCTGTGGGAAGTCCCATTCGTCATTACTCTGAGCGTCATTTTCTGGTTGATGGAGATAAACCTCGAATTCTCGCGTCTCGACGGCGCAATATTGGTGATCCTTTTCCTCGTATTTACCGTTTACTGTATACTGACCGCCAGAGGCGATATGGATTTAGATCTGGTTGAGGCTGAGGATATCCAAAAGCACTCCCTGACTACCAAAAGGTCGCTTCTCTATGCCGGTGCGGGGATCATCTTCCTCGCCGGCGGCTCCGACTTTCTGGTCAAAGGGGCCACGGGTTTTGCACTTGCCGTGGGTGTGTCCGAGGCAGCCGTGGCCGTCTCTATTGTGGCCCTTGGGACTTCGCTCCCAGAACTCGTCACCTCAGCCGTAGCGGCAGTAAAGAAAGAGGGAGACATAAGCATCGGCAACATCCTTGGAAGCAATATATTCAATTTTCTCATCGTGGGCGGATTAACGGCGCTCGTAAGACCCTTCTACATCTCAGAGCGGATATTAAACTTTGACACGCCTATAATGCTCTTTTTCACGCTACTTCTTTTTATAGTGGTGGCAACCGGTAGGAAGGTAAGCAGGATAGAGGGCTTTATCTATACCACCCTCTATATCATATATATTGTTTTGGTATATATATATCCGAACGGGATAGCCTTCTTTTGATCTCTTACTTTATTTGCTGTAGATATTTATTCCGGCGGAAAACAGCGCTCAATTCTTTACTTTACATCCAAAAGTAAATTTCTCTCTTCTCCGGTGCTGGCCCCTCCCTCTTCTGATTCCGGCTCCCTCTCAATTTCTACTTCATCGCCCGTCGGGGTTCCATTATCCCCCTCTCCCTCGACATCACCTGTGCTTTCGCCTTCTTCCTTATCTGAATCTTTATCCTTCTTCACGCCGAGCCCCCCGTATGCCTCGTTGGGGGCGGGAGAACCCATCTTTTCCAACATATCCTTTACACCCTCAATACGAAGCTCTATCACCCTCGGATTTTGATAGACACCGAGCAATTCCTCGTAGATAATCAATGCCTCATATAGTTCTCCCTTCTCCTCAAGTGACGCGGCGATGTAAAAGTTGCATTCATTTAAAAGATCGCTCTCCGGATACTCGTCTATGACCTTCTGATAATATTCAATTGCCTTATCAAGCTTTCCCGATCCCTCAATGAAATATGTGTTGGCTATATCATAGTAGACCTGAGGCCTAAGCTCCGTATCGGGATAGCTGTCTAGAAGGATCAGATATTCGAGCCTTGTTTGATCGAAATCCCTCATAGAGTAAAAACACTGTGCCAGCATATACTGGTATTGATCCATCCCGTTCTTGTTGGGATAATTCTCCAAAAGTCTCTGTATCTCTACTATTGCCTGCGGATAATCTTCCAATTTATCCATATAGATTTCTATTATGTTTACCTGAGCGTCAAATGCGAGCTTGTGTTTCGGGTAGTAGTATATAAGGTATGCGAAATCCTCGACCGCCTCCTCATAATCCTTCAGATACAGATAATAGATTGTCCCGCTTCGAAAAAGGGCTTTTGGCGCCCACTCCGATTGCGGATTCAAAGTGGCTATATCCCTGAACTTAAGGGCGGCCCCTTTATATTTTTCCTTCTTATATAGATCCTCCGCCCTCTCGAAATCCGCCTTTAGAGGATCCTGGCCGCATTCGATGAGGAGAAAAGATACGATAAGCAAAATTATTCGACAAAGATACTTATACTTCATTTTTTCTCTCCCCCTCCTTTTCAGCCAATACCGCGATACCCACAAGTTGCTCATCTCCCTTGAGATTCATAAGTTTTACTCCTTGCGTACTCCTTCCCATTACAGGGATATCTTTGCCTTTCATTCTCAAGAACATTCCCTTGCTGGAGATCATTATTGTCTCATCATCTACCGATACCGTCTTGATGCCGATAAGCCTTCCCGTCTTCTGGGTGGTCTTCATGGTAGCTACACCCCTTCCCCCCCTCTTTTTCTTTGAGTATTCCTTTATATCTGTCCTCTTGCCGAAGCCGTTGCCGGTAACGGTCATGACGGTGGTATTTTTTTCGACCAATGCGATACCCACCACCCTATCATCATCCACGAGGTTGAGGGCCCGAACCCCCTGGGCGCTTCGGCCCATAGCCCTAACTTCGCTTTCGGGAAATCGAATAGCGAAGCCAACGCTCGTGGCAACCAAGATCTCCCCTCCCTTATCTACGGTCTTGGCAGACACCAGGATATCATCATCGCCCAGGCCTATGGCAATAACTCCCGAATGCTTGGCGTTTCTGAACTCTTTGGCCTCTATCTTCTTTATCATCCCCTTCTCGGTCACCATCACGATGTATCCACCGTCATCCACGTCGCTTACGGCCAACATAGATGCTATCTTCTCTTCGGGAAGCATCTGGACGAGGTTCGCAACAGACCTCCCTTTCCCTATCCTGCTCCCCTGTGGTATCTCGTGGACCCTCAGGCCGTACGCCCTCCCCTGATCGGAGAATACCAAGATATGGTCGTGTGTCTTGGCCACAAAGAGTTTCTCCACAAAATCCCCCTCATCCGTATCCATCCCCGAGATACCCTTCCCCCCCCTCTTCTGGGAACGGTAGAGGGAGAGAGGAGTCCTTTTGATGTAACCGTTATGTGAGACGGTGACCACCATGTCTTCCTGAGCCACCAGGTCTTCGATGGTCAGCTCCTTGGTCTCGCCCACTATCTCGGTCTTGCGGTTGCTGGCATACTTCTCTTTTATTTCAATAAGCTCCTTCGTTATGACACCGATCAGGACATCCTCGTCGGCCAAAATCTTCTTGAGTTCCTCAATCAGTGCCATTATCTCCTTATACTCCCCTACTATCTTCTCCATCTCGAGGGAAGTAAGCCTCCCTAGGCGCATATCCAAGATCGCCTGTGCCTGTATATCAGTGAAGTCGAAAGCCTTCATCAACCTTTGCTTCGCCGCGGGCTGGTCTTTAGAAGACTTGATGATTGCAATCACCTCATCTATATTGTTCAGCGCTTTTACAAGACCCTCGAGAATATGTGCCCTCTCCTCGGCTTTTTTCAGGTCGAACTTCGTTCTCCGAATTACCACCTCTCTCCTGTGCTGGATGAAGTGAAAAAGCATCTCCCTCAGGTTCAAGGTTCTGGGCCTTCCCCCTACGATGGCAAGCATGATGACCCCGAAGGTAACCTCCATGGGTGTCAACTTGTAGAGGCGGTTTAGCAATATCGGGGCGACGACATCCTTCTTCAGTTCTATGACTATCCTCATCCCCTCCCTATCCGATTCGTCCCTGAGATCGGCTATTCCCTCCACCTTTTTTGTCCTCACAAGCTCCGCTATTCTCTCGATAAGCCTGGCTTTGTTTACACCATATGGGATCTCGGTTACCACTATGGCATCCCTATTTGTCTTCGTCTGGGTCTCAATCATGGCCCTTGCACGAAGAACCATCCTGCCGCGTCCGGTCTCGTAGGCATCTTTAATGCCACCGACGCCATATATGAATCCACTGGTGGGAAAATCAGGCCCCGGGATGTGTTTCATCAGGGTTTTCGTGTCTATCTTTGGGTCTTTAAT
>CAZDOD010000110.1:0-6683 GCA_964506935.1 uncultured Thermodesulfobacteriota bacterium
GGGCCGGTCGTAACCAACCTCTCCGTCCTGGGGCTGACCGCCACACCGAAGCCGTCCGCCGGCCCCCCCTTCCCACGGAAGAAAAGGAAGATATTCGACCATATTACGAAGGTAATCCCGATAACGAAAAGCGGGACGGCCAAGACGAGTCGAGCCGAAAAATCGAAAAATCTTATTAAACCAAAAAATCCGTCAGCAATATCCGATATGTAAAAAATCCCCAGGGGGATCAAAACGGCAAACATCGTAAAGCCGACTATATAGCCGAGTATGTAGCGAAAAATTTTCATAACAACCTCACCTCTTCATGATTTTTTCGACAATCGGCGCGTGTATCCTCTCGTGCTCCGGGATCTCTCCCAATAGAGGCCTCGCGTAGTTCTTAAACGCCACACTCACCATATTTTCGCCATCGATAAAATCCGCCGGCATCTCTTTTGTCCCGCCCGTGACCTCATCTAGGTCGACAAGCTTGTATTCAACGGCGTAGTCACCCACCCTCTCGATTACCACCGAGCCGTCAACATCGTTCCACGTGGCAAACTGGAGCGCCCACTCCCCGACCTCCCTCGCCTCCTTCGCATCTACATCGCTTATACATCCGAGAAAAGACCTCTGTAGGTAACCGAAGGTGTCCGACCTGACGCGCTTGATCTTGAGTTCTGTTTTTATAAGCTGGACGAGCGCATCACCAAGTGAAGTTAGACCCGAGAGCTGGACGTTCCCGTGGGAATCGCGCTCGACTTGATCCCCCAATTTTGTGATTATCGGATCTCCGTCCTCTCCACCGACCCCCTCGGAGACCGCCACGACACACCTCCCGTACTTTTTCATCGAAGTGTCTACGTCAGCAACGAACCTCTCGATAGAAAAGGATCGCTCCGGAAGATATATCAAGTGCGGCCCGTCGTCTTCGTACTTCTTGGCGAAGATCGAGGCCCCTGTTAAAAAGCCGGCGTGCCTGCCCATGACCACCCCGATATAGACACCTGGGAGACTCCGGTTGTCATGATTTACCCCGGCAAATGCCTGCGCCACAAACCTTGCGGCGGAGCCGTACCCCGGGCAATGGTCAGTCACAAGGATGTCGTTGTCTATCGTCTTGGGGATGTGGATGACCCTGATCTCGTATCCGGCCTTTTCGGCGTTTTCGTTTACGATGCGACAGGTCTCTGCGGAATCGTTTCCACCGATAAAGAAAAAATATCTGATCCCGTGTGCCCTGAGTACCTCGAATATCCTGATGCAGTCCTCCACCTTCGGCTTATGCCTCGAAGATAGGAGTCCGGCCCCCGGAGTCCTCGACACAACCTCGAGATTGCGGGTTGATACCTGGGTGAGGTCGCAGAAATTCTCCTCCATGAGACCCATGACGCCCCCGACGGCGCCGTAGAAATTAGTGATGTGCGGATACCTCCTCGCCTGAAGCACGGCCCCGACCAGGCTCTGGTTGATGACCGCAGTCGGCCCGCCGCCCTGAGCGATTACGGCCTTGCCCGTTATCTTTTCCACTGATCTTTTACCTCATCTTTCTTATATTTATTTGTTATCACATCACAAAAAAAAAGGCAATATATTTGAATGGTTAAAATTTATTTGCGTTTTTGATTTTCTCCTATTTGACAAGTCCTTTCGATAGTGTTATAAAAAATCGCCGGATTTTATTTTTTTGGAGGTCTAATTTATGTCATATATATCTTTTGTTACCGGCGGCACAGGTTTTATCGGACCCTATCTCGTAAAAAGGCTCATCAAAGGAGGGCACACAGTAAGGGTCCTCGCCCGAGACCCTAAAAAGGCGAAATCGCTCTTGGGAAGCGAAGTCGATATCATTCGTGGAGATGTCACGGATGAGGCGACACTTGCCTCGGGCATAAAAGGGGCGGACTTCGTCTTCCACCTCGCCGCCAGGGTGGGAGACTATGGCCCTAAGGCCGAATTTTATCGGACAAACGTTGACGGGACAAGAGCCGTCGTCGACGCATCGGATAAGGCCGGCGTGTCCCGCTTCGTCTACGCCAGCTCCAACGCCGTCATCGGGACGAAGAGGGAAAAGATAACAACGGAATCGACCCCGTATTCAAACACGGGCGGGCCCTACGGGATTACAAAGGGTATGGCGGAGAAAATCATCATAGACAGATACGAAAAGAATAGTTTCCCTGCCGTAATCTTAAGACCCGCTGTGGTTTACGGCCCCGGAGCCTATAACTTTGTTATTCGGCCCCTTGAGCTCATCAAGATGGGGAAGATGCCCCTTATTAACCGTGGAAAGGGACTCTGTTGGCATGTATATGTCGAAAATCTCGTCGACGCCATGATCCTTTCGCTGTCGGATAAGTTAGACACCGGTGAGGTATTCATTATCACCGACGGGCGAAACACCACATGGGGCGAGTATTTCAACAAGCTCGCAACGGTGGCGGGTTACCCACAAATCAAAAAAAACATCCCGAAACCCGTCGCCATGACCCTCGCCTGGTGTATGTACGGGCTTTACAAAACAGCCGGGGTAAAGCCGATGCTGACGCCCCTCGGCGTCGGGATAATCACGTCCGAGGCCGGGGTCTCGATAGACAAGGCGAAAAAGATCCTGAAATTTACCCCGAAGGTAGACCTAGACGAGGGGATGAGACGGATTGGGATATGGCTTGAGGAAGAGGGCCTAATCTGATCTGAGATCCTTCGATCCTAAAATTCGGCCGATATAAAAACATCACGCCCATATGGCGGTGTATGGGCATGGCATGCCGTGCCCATACGCTTAAAGATAATCGTTATTGCGAGGGGCTCTAGCTCTGAGGGAAATCATTTAAAAAGAACCCGGTTGAAAAAGAACAGGTAGGCCGCGATTTTTTCGACCTCCATCGGCCCCGAGTATGTCAGGGCAAGAGAAGTTGAAAAACATTCCACCCTCCCCTCCCTTATATATCCGATGGTCAATCCCGACGATCCGTCGATCCTTCCGTCATCCCTTATATATCCTATCGTCAGACCGGAAGCATTATCCACCCTCCCGTCGGATCGCACGTAGCCGATTGTCAAGCCTGACGCATCGTCGACCCTCCCGTCTTCCCAGATGCGTCCGACAGTTCGCCCCGATGCATCATCCACTCTGCCGTCATCTGTAATCCTCCCGATGGTCAATCCGCCGGCGTCACATATGACAATATCCGATCCACTAAAGGCCGGCATCACGAAAAGAAAGATGAGAAAAAATGAGAAAATTGTCACTCTACATGTCATATCTGAAATCTCCCAAAAAACTACCTGAAATCAATCACATCCACGGCAAAATCGCTTATCCTGAATTCTATCTCTTCTCCCCTCTTCACATAACCCATCGGATCGCCCCCGATCTCGATCGGCATGTCACGGTCAAAGACCAGACTCACACCGTCCGTCAAAAAATCCATTATCTTCGGATTTTCATAGGTGCCCCTCCAGAGCCCGCTGATATTTCTTACTACCTTTAAAACCTCGATGTTCGATATCCTTAGATCCATGAGACCCGCCTCATCTTCCGCAAACGGGAAGGCACGAAACGCATAGCCGAAATACGGAATCGTACCGGCGGCGACAATTGCCGCGGGCCCATTGTAGATGACCTCATCCTTACGATGATTCATCTCGGAATGGGTCCCGGATCTCGATGGCCTGAGGAGTCTCTTTCCAATAAATCTTACCTCCACTTCGGGCGCACTCCCCCCCCTCATCACCGTCGGTATGCTCTTGGTTGAGGCGGCATATAGATACCCGAAGAGGCTTCCCATCATCCCATTTAGGGGTGTGTGGGAAAATTTCTTATTTACCTCATAGTAGTTATTTAAGACCTGGGCATCCCAGCCGAGTCCGGTTATCGGACATAGGGTATCAAAGACATTTATTAGATTGTATTTCGATACTGAGAAATCCCCTCCCCCTACGATATCTTTTAGCTGATCGAGTCCGCTCTTCACCCCAACCCCCCATGCCCAGGCATTCCCCGTCCCCATCTTTAAAATCCCGATCTTGGGAACCTCGATATTCCTTCTGGATTTCAGAATCTCCCAGATGGTGCTTATTGTCGTAACGATCGTCCCATCACCCCCGCCGGTAAAGATCACATCAAAACGCCGATCTATGATCTCCGATATCGCCTCTCTTGCCTCATCGATGTCCTTTGTGGGAAATATGTGGTCTTCCGGGAGGATCGAACCGAGCTTCTTCTTGACCCTCCCGGTGATCCTGCGGGCGTTTTCGTTTAGGATCACCGCCACTCTTCTGTCGTTGAGATTCATAAATTTAAAAGAAAAAAAGGGTTGTATTAAGTTCCTTCATCCCGATGGTATTGAATTTTTTAAAAGCTGTCAAACTAAAAATCTTGACTAAGGCTTTTTAAAGATATATCATGGGTGTATATAAGGAAAAAATCTTAAAAACAGGAAACCTGAAAGGGGAAATGGGCAAAAAAATCCTGAAGATTGCCGGAATCCAATTTGCCGCATCAGAAAACAAAGAGAAAAATATCGAGAGGGCCAAACATCTTGCAAATCTCGCCTACGATGAGGGTGTGAAGATCATCTCATTTTCCGAGCTCTTCAACACAATCTGGTTCCCCCATATTGAGGGGGGGGACATATCCATAAAAAAGAAGTATTCGGAAACCATCCCAGGGCCCACCGTTGAGGAGTTTTCATCTCTCGCCAAGAAGTGGGAGATGGTCATCGTCCTCCCGATCTCGGAGATCGATGGGGATACTTTTTACAACTCGGCCGCGGTGATAGACGCCGACGGAAAGCTTCTGGGCGCATACAGGAAGGTACATATCCCGAGGCTCCCCCTGTGGTATGAAAAGGATTACTTCACACCGGGAGACAGGCTGTTTCCGGTGTTTAAGACAAAATACATTAGGCTCGGTGTCCAGATATGTTGGGATAATTTTTTCCCCGAAGGGAGCCGTGCTATCGGCCTCGGCGGCGGCCAGCTGATCGTGTGCCCGACGGCATCGGCCATGAAGACCTTCGAGCGCTGGGAGAAGGTGATCTCCGCAAACGCCATTGCAAACGGCCTCTTTGCCTTAAGGATTAATAGAACCGGAAGCGAGGCCGCCCAGGACTTCTACGGAGAGACCTTCTGCGTAAATCCCGAAGGCGAAATCATAAGCGAGCCGGCGGGGATGAATGACTCGGTGTCGATCTTCGAGATAAACACCGCCGAGATAGAAGAAACAAGAAAAATGTGGCCCTTTTTCGAGGACAGGCGCCCCGAAACTTATAGCGAAATCGTAAAGAAGAAAAAATAATAATCGCCTGAAGACAAAGTCAGAAAAGAGATACTGGAGAGATACTAATATATAAAGGGGACTTATAAAGTCAAACTTAAAAAGTTTTTTACTGGCTAGCTACTAAGAAGGGGATTCCCTATGAGTCTGGAAAAGAAGCTCTGTGCTGTATGCGCTTGGAGGAGAAATTGTAAAAAGAAATTCTCGTCGAGTTCCTCAGGTGTGTCAGGGGCCCTTTACTGTTCCGACTTCACAAAGGACCTTTCCATAAAAGACGAGCCGGACGAGGAAATCATGGAGGAAAGGGCCGAAAAGGAAGAAGCTAAAAAGAAGGACAAGTACTGGAAGTGGTAAAGGGGTTACCTTATTTTGATAAAGAAAAAGCTTTCCGAAACTATAGTTGCATCTATATCTAGTCTCCAAAAAGAAGGTTTCCTCTCAAAAGACCCCAAACCCGTACCGCAGTTTGAGATCCCGAAAGACAAAAACCACGGCGATATATCCACAAATATAGCCCTCGTGATCGGCTCTCTGGAGAAGAAAAAACCGATCGAGGTTGCCGAGAGAATCAGAAAATCCATCGAAGATATCTCTGACGATGTAAAGAGCATAGAGGTGGCGGGGCCGGGTTTTATCAACTTCACATACAGCGAGGATTACTGGCTCTGTATACTCAAGGATATTATTCTAGAGAGAGATAAGTTTGGAGAGACCGATATAGGAAAAGGGATTAAGGTTCAGGTGGAATTCGTCAGCGCAAATCCCACCGGCCCCCTTCACATAGGCCACGCCCGCGGGGCCTCCGTGGGAGACGCCCTCGCAAATATCCTTTCCGCATCCGGATATATCGTTGAGAGGGAATATTACATCAACGACTACGGCGTCCAGATGGAGACACTCGGAAAGAGCGTCCTCGCCCGTTATCGGGAACATTTCGGCGAAGACGTGGTCTATAAAGAAAACTACTATCAGGGAGACTATATAAAAGAGATCGCCGAAAAAGTCGTAAAAGAGTATGGGGGACGAATTTTGGAGATGCCGGAAGGTGAGGCGATATCATTCTTAACGGAATATGCCTCTGATCTGATCCTTCGGGAAATCGAGGTGACCCTCTCTGACTTCGGCGTGAAATACGATGAGTGGTTTTCGGAAAAAAGCCTTTATGGTGAGGGGCAGGTGGACGATGCGATCCGCAAATTCCAAGGCGACGGCCTGATATACGAAAAAGACGGGGCGCTCTGGTTCAACACCACAGACTACGGTGACGACAAAGACAGGGTCGTAATAAAGAGCGACGGCGAAAAGACCTACCTCTCATCCGACATCGCCTATCACAAGAACAAATATGACAGGGGCTTCGATAAGGTCATCAACGTCTGGGGTGCCGATCACCACGGTTACGTCGTGAGGATGAAGGCGG
>CAZDOD010000110.1:6693-9605 GCA_964506935.1 uncultured Thermodesulfobacteriota bacterium
CGGTAAGGGCGATGGGGAGGGACGAGGGCGACCTCGAACTCATCCTCGTACAGCTCGTAAACCTCGTCCGCTCCGGAAAACCGGTCTCCATGTCGACAAGGGCGGGAAAGTTCGTGACGCTTCGCGAGGTGATGGATGAGGTCGGAAAGGACGCAGTGCGATATTTCATGCTCATGAGGAGCTACGACTCCCACCTCGACTTCGACCTCGATTTGGCCAAAAAGAAATCCCAGGAGAACCCGGTCTATTACGTCCAGTACGCCCATGCGAGGATATCTTCGATCGCAAGACAGGCCGAAGAGAAGGGGCTGGTGATGCCGGATCCGAAAGACCTCGATCTCTCATCCCTAAAACTCCCTGAGGAGTTTGAGATCATCAAGAAGGTCTCACAGTTTCCCGACGTCGTTTCGGAGGCGGCACAGAACCTCGAACCTCACAGGATAACCTTTTACATCTTTGAACTTGCATCAATCTTTCATAGCTATTATAATCATCATCGGGTAGTGACCGAGGATACGGCGCTTTCTGTTGTTAGGCTCGCCCTTGTAGTTAAGGTTCAGGACGTGATAAAAAAGGGCCTGGGGCTTCTGGGGATATCCGCACCGGATAGAATGTAATAATATATACTCTCTATAAGGGAGGATAAAAAATGAAATACTTCCCGGACGATGAAGAAGAGGTAAAGAGTATGAGGGATTATAGGAGGACGAAAAATTCCTACGAATTCAGCGTCGAGCCTAGGCACACGGCGCTGTTCGTCGTGGTCTTTTTAATTATGGGGGTTCTCCTTTTTTCAGTCGGATATCTGATGGGACGCTCATCGGTTACAAAAGAGATGGAGACCGCCTCCCTCGAAAATGAAGGCATAAAACCCGATGAGACCGCAGGAATACCCATCGTTGAGGAGCCCGAGGTAAACTTTTACGAGACGCTCGGCGAGGGAGAAATCAAGACCGAAGAGATAGGCACATCAACACCGCCGATCACACCCTCCGAGGATAAAACCACCGAAGAGGTTGCTAAGACCACGGGCTCTCCCGGAGATCAGAAAAATATGTATTTCATTCAGGTCTTTTCGACCAAGGACAAAAAAAAGGCGGAAGGTCTTGTGAAGTCCCTCAAGGCAGACGGATACGACGCATACACGAGGGAATCGAGCGAGGGCTACACGAGGGTCAGGATAAAGTGGTTTGAGACAAAAGAAGAGGCCGAAGAGGTCAAAAAGGAGCTCCTGTCGATAAAGGGGTATAAGGACTTCTTCATAAACTCCGAGCCTGAGATTAGAATAGGAATGCCATAATACTATGCCCCAAGTTATAATTGACGTTGAGCGGTGCAAAGGCTGTTCACTGTGTGTTGAGTCTTGTCCCAGAAACCTAATCGTCATCGGTAAAATCCCCAATATCCAGGGTTATTTTACGGCGATATATGAGGATAAATCGGGAAAGTGCACCGGATGTGCGCTGTGCGCCGAGATGTGTCCTGATGTGGCAATTGAGGTCTACAAGTGACGAAAAATATTGAGAAAGAAAAAGCTAGTGTCGAGAGGGACCTCGTCAAAGGGAACGAGGCGATCGCAATGGGTGCCCTCGATGCCGGGCTCATGTTTTATTTCGGCTACCCGATAACCCCCCAGAACGACATCCCCGAATACCTCTCATATCACCTGCCGAGGGTCGGGGGGTCCTTTATCCAGGCCGAGAGCGAGATAGCCTCGATCAACATGGTCCTCGGCGCCGCCGCGACCGGAAAGCGTGCCATGACGTCTTCGTCAAGCCCGGGGATCTCCCTAAAACAGGAGGGGATATCTTACATGGCCGGAAGCGAGATACCGGGCGTGATCGTCAACATCTCGAGGAGCGGGCCGGGCCTCGGCGGAATCTCGCCGTCACAGGGGGACTATTTCCAGGCGACCCGCGGCGGCGGGCATGGAGACTACCGGGTATTCGTCCTCGCCCCGAACTCGGTTCAGGAGATGTACGATCTAACGATCCTCGCCTTCGACCTTGCCGACAAATACCGAAACCCGGCGATGATATTGGGTGACTCGATTTTGGCACAGATGAAGGAGCCGATGACGAGACACAAAAATATCCCCCCGAAAAAAGAAAAGGATTGGGCGCTCACCGGTGCCGAAGGGAGGGAGCCGCAGCTCCTAAAATCGCTCTACCTCGCAGAGGGGGAGCTTACCGAACACAACTGGAAGCTAAAAGAAAAATACGACAGTATGGTAGAGGATGTCCGATTTGAGGATTACCTCACCGACGACGCAAGGCTCATCGTATGCGCATACGGCTCGGTCTCGAGGATCGTCAGGACATCGATAGACCGCGTCCGCGAAAATGGGATGAAGGTCGGGTTGCTTCGCCCGATAACCCTGTTCCCGTTCCCGAACGATCGCTTAAGGGAGCTTTCAAAGAGAGTCAAGAATTTCTTTGTTGTGGAGCTCTCAACCGGGCAGATGGTCGAGGACGTGAGGCTTTCGGTCGTCGGGGATGCTAATGTCGACTTTT
Source organism: uncultured Thermodesulfobacteriota bacterium (assembly GCA_964506935.1). Classification (GTDB taxonomy): domain Bacteria; phylum Desulfobacterota; class Zymogenia; order Zymogenales; family Zymogenaceae; genus CAZDOD01. Next base: position 9,207 of record CAZDOD010000110.1, read on the forward strand.
TCGGCAACCCCCCCGGCTCAATCCCCTCGCCCGCCCAGCTTACCGAGCTCATCGAGAAGTATTATCCGGGATAGGTTAAAAAATACACAAAAAAATAACCGCATAATTCCTGCAACAGACTAATCTGAAAGATGCCTTATTTCTATTCTGATAATTTATTTGGAGAATAGAGAAATCTAAGCGAAGTATCTATTTTGATGAGAGAATTTCTGCCCTATACCACTAAGGCCTTTCAATAGCTAATATTGAAAGCCTCTTATTTTGATTGCAGGATGTTTTAATCTATCTGAAGGTGTTGGAACGAAACCCGAATCACAACACATCCACGTTGTAGTCGTGATACTCCGAGAAGTGCTTCTGGTAATGGCTTGCGATCTTTCCGTCGGCATCGAAGAGGTA
>CAZDOD010000111.1:0-9549 GCA_964506935.1 uncultured Thermodesulfobacteriota bacterium
ATCTTGGGAAACAACGGCAGGGTTTCATCTATGTAAATAGTAGAGATGGATCTGGGGGAGTTTGACTCCTCAGGGAGAAAGAGGCCGGTACCCATAGACGACCAGAAATATACCGTCGAGGTCGACACGGTCATATGCGCTATAGGGCAAAAACCCGATCTGTCTTTTGTTTCCAAGGGTCAAAAGATGAGTATCGAGAGGGGTGGGACGATAAAGGTTACGGAACAATACAGGACGAGGTTAAATAATTCGGGCGAGTTCGCCGGCGGGGATGTTGTGACAGGGCCGGATACGGTGGTCGCCGCGATCCGCGCCGGGCAGGATGCCGCCCGTGAGATAGACGAATATATTCGCAACATTTCAGGCGAGCCACCCTACGTTGAACCTTTGGAGGAGAGGATAGAGATACCGGTCGATATTGATGAGGAGACCGTGGAGACGCCGAGCTTTGATAGAAAGCATCTCGCGGCATCCAAAAGGAGAAAAAACTTCAAAGAGGTCGACAAGGGATTTACACACGAAAATGCGAAGGCCGAGGCAGGACGCTGTCTCAGATGTGATCTTGAAATAGATTAGGAAAAATCGGATATGGGAAAAATTAGTGTTGTAATAGACGGCAGAGAGATCGAGGGGGAACCGGGGCAGACGATTTACGAGGTGGCGAGATCAAACGATATTTACATCCCGGTCTTGTGCTATCATCCCGCGGCGAAATCCGCCGGGGCGTGCAGGGTGTGCGTTGTAGAGGTTGAGGGGGCGAGGGCGCTTTCGGCCTCGTGCGCCCAGCCGATAACAAATGGGATGGTCGTTAACACGAAGTCCGAGAGGGTCATAAATGCGAGGAGACTCGCCGTGGAGCTCCTTTTGTCTTCGGGGAGCCACAACTGTCTCGTGTGCGAAAAGAACGGTGATTGTCTGCTGCAGGATCTTGCATACCAGCTTGGGATTGTGGAGCCGCGCTTTGACATCAAACCTCCCGGCTATGAGATAGAAGACAAAAATCCGATGATAACGAGGGACATGAATCGGTGCATCATGTGCGGCCGATGTGTTAGGGCGTGCAACGAGGTTCAGGTAAACAAGGTTTTGGATTTTCAGTATCGGGGCGCAAGTTCCACCGTTGGGCCGGCGTTCGGCAGAAGATACGAGGATTCCGAATGTGTCTTCTGTGGGGAGTGCGTATCGGTCTGTCCCGTGGGCGCCCTCTCGGAGAAATCAGCCCGCTTTAAGGGGAGGAGCTGGGAGTTTGAGAAGGTTCGTACGACCTGCACCTACTGCGGTGTCGGTTGCCAGATGTATCTTAATGTCAAGGACGACAGGGTCGTCAAGGTCACATCGGATTACGATCTCGGCGAGCCGAACTGGGGGAGCCTGTGTATCAAGGGTCGATTCGGATATGATTTCATCCACAACCCCGAGCGCCTTGAAAGGCCGTTGGTCAAAAGAAACGGGAAGTTGGAGGAGGCGACATGGGACGAGGCATTGGATTTCGTGGCCGATAAACTCGGAAGTATAAAAGAAAAATCGGGTCCCGATTCTATCGCAGTCCTCGCATCGGCGAGGTGCACGAACGAGGAAAACTACCTTATCCAGAAGTTCGCCCGCGCCGCCATCGGAACCAACAATGTCGACCACTGCGCCCGTCTCTGACACAGCGTCACCGTGGCGGGTCTCGCCACAGCGTTCGGCAGCGGGGCAATGACAAACTCGATCTCAGAGATAAAAAAGACCGAGGTCTTCCTCATAACGGGGACGAACACGACCGAAAACCACCCCGTCATCGCAAGCAAGATAAAGCAGGCCGTGACCTTGAGGGGGGCGAAGCTTATACTTGTAGACCCTAGGGGGATAGACCTTGCGGATTTCGCGCACATCTGGATCAGACAGCGGCCGGGGACCGACGTCGCATGGATAAACGGGATGATGCACGTCATAATCGAAGAGGGACTACACGATAAAAAATACATAGAAGACAGGACCGAAGGGTTTGAGGAACTCGAAAAAACGGTAAAGAAATACACACCCGAATATGTCGAGGGGATAACAGGAATTCCAAAAGAAAAGCTCATAGAGGCGGCACGAGTCTACGCAAGTGCGAGCCCTGCGGCTATATATTACGCCATGGGGATAACACAGCACACGACGGGAACCGATAACGTTCTTTCCGTCGCAAACCTCGCGATGCTAACAGGAAACGTCGGGGTCGAGGGGGGCGGTGTTAATCCCTTGAGGGGCCAGAACAACGTTCAGGGTGCGTGCGACTTGGGTGCTCTCCCTAACGTATATCCCGCCTATCAGAAGGTTACGGACGAGGCGATCAGGGATAAATTTCAAAAGGCGTGGAAACCGAAATCCCCCCTCCCGGATAAGGTCGGCCTCACGGTCACCGAGATGATGGATGCGGCGCATGATGGGAAAATCTCGGCGCTATATATTATCGGGGAAAATCCAATGATCTCCGATCCCGACCTCTCCCACGTCAAGGAGTCGCTCGAAAGGCTCGATCTTCTCGTTGTCCAGGATATCTTTTTGACCGAGACGGCGAAGCTCGCCGATGTGGTTCTCCCAGGGGTCACCTTCGCAGAAAAAGACGGGACCTTTACGAACACCGAAAGGCGCATTCAGAGAGTGAGGGCGGCCGTACCTGCTCATGGTGATGCAAGACAGGATTGGGAGATTGTCTCGGAGATATCTACGCGCCTGGGCTATCCGATGGCATACGCGGGGGCGGAGGAGATCTTCGAGGAGATGAGGAGTTTGACTCCGAGTTACGCCGGCGCATCTTTCGGCCGCATCGACGATGTCGGATTGCAGTGGCCGTGTCCCACGGAAGACCATCCCGGAACGAGGTATCTCCATAAGGATAAATTTACAAGGGGGAAGGGCCTCTTCAGCGCCGTGGAGTTCAAGGAGGCGGCGGAGCTTCCTGACAAAAATTACCCGCTGATCCTGTCGACCGGAAGGATTCTCTACCAGTTTCATACGGGGTCGATGTCCCGAAGGTCGGAGGGCCTGAACTTTATGTCTACCGGGGCATTTGTCGAGATAAATCCCAAGGATGCCTCGAAATATAAAATGGCTGACGATGAGATGATAGGGATTGCATCGCGGAGGGGGGAGGTCGAGGCGAGGGCATGGGTCACGGATCGCGCCCCCGAGGGCACGGTCTTTATGCCCTTTCACTACGTGGAGTCAGCGGCGAATGTCCTGACAAACACCGCCATCGATCCAATAGGCAAGATTCCGGAGTATAAGGTCTGCGCCGTAAAGTTAAAGAAGGTGGGAAAAAAGGCAAAGGCGGGTTAGTTACTAGGGGAGCGGTTGTTTTGATCGATAGAGGGTGATAGGGGGAAATGGGAAAATTAAAATTTTTGGGGGCAATAAAGCCCCTTTTTTATGTTTTTTATGTCAGGGACATAAGACTTCATATCTAATTGATATAAAACCCCTCTATTCTCCATGATTCGCTCTGACAGGAGGAGTAGAAGTCGGGGCGGAAAAAAGCGCCTACATTTATAAATTCATAAGACAATTCTTGACACAAGCGCCGAAATATAATACTTTTAAAAAAAATATGGAGGTGCTCATGGTAGACACATCTCTTCTGCTGCACGCAAATCTTCTATATGCCGAATTTCCATTCTCGGAGATACCTAATGTTGTAGACAGGAGCTACCTGCCGGTACTTGAGATGCTCGAGGCGAATCCCTCCTATAAGGTCATCCTCAACTGGACGGGATTTACGCTCGATGTACTGAGCGGCGCATATCCCGAATATGGCAAGTATCCGGAGGTGATAGACATCATCAAGCGCCTTGTAAAACGGGGGCAGGTCGAAATCACGGGGACGAGCTGGGCACACACAATCCTACCCCTTTCCACGCTCGAGGACGTAAAGCGGGATGTCGGCCTCTTTATCGAGACATCGGGAAGGGTCCTTGGCGTAAGGCCGAAGGGTTTTTTCCCGCCGGAATTGAGTATAGATCCCCTCCTCCCGATGGTGCTCAAGGAAAACGGCTATGAATACTCGTTTATCAACCACGATATAATGCGCTACACCAGAACGGGCCTTTTGAATGTGGCCAACGATTTCAAGCCCGTCCCCCCCTCGTTCTTGAAGGAGGTAGCGGAGGTCGCGTCCAAAAATCCCATAAGCCAGCTCATGTTCCTTTTTAAGATGAAGAAAAATATCAAGGGGCTTTCCGACATGCGGCCGATCATCTGGAACGGCGCAGGGGGCGCCTCGATTTTCGCCATCAGATCCTATCAGGAGTGGAATTCCTACACCCTGTCGTGCCTCGGCAGGATGGCGATTATGAACGAGAAGCGGCTCTATAAGATGCTCGATCAGGTCTCCCCGACGCGAAAGGGGTATTTCCTGCCGTTCTCTACCGACTTCGAATTTTACGGATACGGCGGAAATGTCAGGGAGGAGCCGATCCCGATCTCGAGGCTCAAAAAACTCCTCGAATATATTAACAGGAGCCCCCACCTGAAATTCACACTCCCGTCGGAGTATCTCAAGGGTCTCGACACATCCGGCCTCGAAGAGCTCTATCTCAGGAGCGGAAGCTGGACTACAGACGGGGATTTTGCCCTGTGGGACGCCGACCCCGACAACAGGAGGTTGAACGATTTCGTTCGTGAGGTAAGGGATAAATTCAACCGGGTCGGCCAAAAGCTGAGTAAAAAAGAGAGGGATGCGGTGTTGAAGGCGTTGCTCCTGTCTCAGAACAGCGACGGCAGGGGCTGGACGCCGATCCCTGAACATCGTCTATTCTGCTATAATGAAGCGCTGTCGGCGTTTAAACTTATGGAGAATTTATAGATAACTTCTCAAAAATAAGTTGGGGGAATGGATATGTCTGATCTTCTTTTTGAAAAAGAAGGTGAAGTCGGGATCGTAACGCTCAATCGACCTGATAAGATGAACGCTTTCAGCATAGATATGATAAAGGGTCTTATCAATTACTTTTCAAAGGCCGAACTGGACGATTCAATCCGTGCCATAATATTGACAGGGTCAGGAAAGGGATTTTGCACAGGGGCTGATCTTGGGGGGGGTGCTGCGATAAGGGACGATTTTATGACCCCGGTTGGGATGAGGTTATCGGCCTTTACTTACGAAAAGCTCTTTTTTTCCATGATGACTATAGAGAAGCCCATTATAACGGCGGTAAATGGAACCGCTGCGGGAGCGGGTTTAAATATAGCCCTCGCCGGAGATCTTATAATCGCGGCCGAGGGGATCAAATTCATTCAGGTCTTTGTAAGGAGAGGACTCTATCCCGACGCCGGGGGTTGTTTTATCCTTCCCAGGCTCGTCGGCCTTGCAAAGGCAAAGGAGCTGATGTTTTTCGGAGACGACCTTTATGCAAAAGACGCCCTCAAAATAGGACTCATAAACAAGGTCGTGCCTAAAGATAAGCTGATGGAAGAGGCCATGGCAATGGCCAATAGGCTGGCGTCAGGTCCCACCAGGGCGATCGGGATGATGAAAAAACTCCTTAATCGCTCATTTGAATTGGATATCCAGTCTGTACTTGAATTCGAGGCGGCCTTTCAGGGAATTCTGGTTTCAACCGATGATGTAAGGGAGGGAATTTCCTCTTTTTTAGAGAAGAGACCCCCTAAATTTACAGGGAAGTGAAGCTTTTAACTTTGTTATATATTATGATTTAAATATCTTTTAGGAGTAGTTCATGAAGATAAGTGAAATGGATTTTTACCTGTGTCATTATCCCCTGCCCGCAACCTTTTATCCATCGTGGATTCCGGGCTTCCCCCAGAACAATAACAGCTGTCTGATCGTTGTGGTCAAGACCGATGAGGGGATTGAGGGATATGCGTCGATGGTCGGATTTCTCGACGAGTCCAAAGGCCTTGTCGGTTTGATGAGGCCTTTTATGGTGGGACGGGATCCCCTTCGTGTCGAAAATATCGTCCAGGTCATAAGAAGTGCGCACTATCTCGGATACAAGGCATTCTTCATCGAGGTGGCAATGTGGGATATAATCGGAAAGGTCGCGGGACTTCCAATCTATAAGCTCCTCGGTGGAGGCATCGGTAAGGTCAAGGCATACGCTTCATCGGGGGAGATACAGGAACCGAAAAAGAGATTGGATTACGTGAAGATGATCCGCGATATGGGCTTTAAGGCGATAAAGCTACGTATCCGTTCCATGGAGTTCGAAAAAGACATCGCGATCGTTGAGGCCGTAAGAAAAGAGGTCGGGGACGATTTCGATATCATGGTCGACGCCAATCAGGGGTGGCCCATCCACCTCGGACTCGTCGAATGGCCCCGCTGGGACCTAAAGAGGGCGATGAAGACCGCATTGGCCCTCGAGGAGTTCGGAGTGAAATGGATCGAGGAGCCTCTTTTCAAGCACGATTTTGACGGCATGGCGGCGCTCAGGGCATCGACCAGCATCCAAATTGCGGGCGGTGAATTCAACACGGATCTCTATGAGTTCAGGGACTTGATATCCGGTGGATGTCTCGATATAGTGCAGCCCGATGTCACGCTTTCGGGCGGAATCCTGATGGGCAAAAAGATTGCCGGAATGGCAGAGGCATATAACCTTCAGTTTTCACCGCACACATGGACAAACGGGCTCGGACTTATCGCAAATCTTCAACTGATGGGCTCGGTCCACATCTGCCCCTACTGTGAGTTTCCGTTCGAGCCACCGGGCTGGATTCCCGAGGCGAGGGACTTCATGCTGAAAGAGACCTTCGGCATAGATGAAGAGGGATTCATCCACCTCCCCGAAGGTCCGGGACTCGGCGTAGAGCTCGATTTCGATAAAATTATGGCACACGGAGAGAAGCTCTAGTGCCGGTTGTCGAAGAAGTGGGAATGTCATCTTTGAGATATCATACGGGATCTTGAATACTTCATCTCCATTTTTAGCCTGTGGCAATTGGAGTTGTGATCAGGAGTGAACTAGGAGTCAATAATGATAATCGGCGTTCCAAGGGAGATAAAGGAGGAGGAACATAGGGTTGCCATCACCCCTTCGGGGGTGCTGGCGCTGGCCGGTCACGATCACGAGGTTATCATCGAGGCGGGTGCCGGACTTGAGAGCGGCATAACAGACGATGATTATAAGGAGGCGGGGGCTAAGATAATCTCGTCGGGCAAAGATGTATGGGAGGGGGCCGAGTTTATACTGAAGGTGAGGGAACCCGAAGGGTCTGAATTAACAAATCTCGGCGGGCACACGATCTTTTCCTATCTGCACCTCGCCGCAAACGAGGATCTGTTAAAGAGGCTCTTGGATAATGGAGTCACCTCAATCGCCTACGAGACGGTTGAGACGACCGATGGTTTTCTCCCGCTACTCTCTCCGATGAGCGAGGTGTGCGGACGCCTTGCTATCCAGGTCGGGGCATACGGCCTCGAGAGGACAAATGGTGGCTCAGGGATGCTCCTCTCGGGCGTCTCCGGCGTTCCCCCCGCCAAGGTCGTAATTCTGGGGGGCGGGGTTGCCGGGTTCAATGCCGCATCGGTGGCGACCGGTATAGGGGCCGAGGTGTTTATCCTAGGGATAAACCACGCCAAACAGAGATACACCCATGACGTCCTGAGGGGGAGGGCGGTAACGGTCATGAGCAACCGAGCAAACATAGAGGAGTATGTGATCGAGGCCGACCTCGTTATCGGTGCCGTCCTGATTCCAGGAGGGAGGACGCCGACTCTCGTATCAAGGGATCTCGTAAAGAGGATGAAGCCCGGAAGCGTAATCATAGATCTCTCGATCGATCAGGGCGGGACGGCCGAGACATCGAGGCCTACTACACATAAATCGCCCTTTTACGAGGATGAGGGTGTCGTTCACTACGCCGTTTCCAACATGCCCGGAGCGGTGCCGAGAACGGCGACATTCGCCCTGACCGGGGCGACGATCACCTATGTCCTCGAACTCGCGGATAAGGGGCTCGAAGGCGCATTGGGCGAAAACCCCGCTTTCAGGAAGGGGGTCAATACGTACAAGGGGAAGGTGACTCACAGGGGTGTCGCCGAGGCCTTCGGGATGGAGTTCCATAAAATATAGAGTCTTCAGGTAGAGACATGATGGGGAGGCTCGATAGAGACTACAGGATCCTCGGATTGAGACCGGGGGCCGACCTCTCGAAGGTCAAGTCTGCCTTCAGGCGACTGGCGAGGATCTACCACCCGGATGTAGCGAAGTCGGACGGATTCGCCCATGAGAAATTTCTCAGGATCAACGAGGCATACAGGGCGATCATCAACCAGAGAGGGAGCGGAGGGAGGGGGCTTTTATCAAATTTTAAAAAAATCCTCTCCCCCAAAGAAATCCTACAAAGAGAGCGTCATCTCACTATATCGACAATACTCCTAAACCGACTTGCGCTCTCTTATATCGAGGCGGAAAGATATCTTGAGGCCGAGGACATCCTCACACGCCTCATCTCTGAAGATCTCCCACTGATCAATACATACATAAATATCGCATATCTCTTTTTTCTCAAGGGGGAGATGGAGACCTCCCTCTCCTATCTCTTAAAGGCAAAAAATATCTACGGTATAGATCAAGCTGTCCTACTTAGCATCTCATTGATATATAAAAAGATGGGGAGGTTTAGAGAGGCGATCGGGATATTGGATGAAATTGTTGACTATTCTCCTGATAGATCCACTTTTTATCTCGAGGCGGCGAAGGAGTGCTCGTTTTTCGATAGCAAGAGGATGGTGATAGAAGCCCTGAGGCGGGCGCTGGACGAGAAAAAGGACGAGATCAATGGTGAGCCCGAAAGCACCCTTCTTGTCGGATTTGACGAGGTATCTAATTTATCTTAAGTTGTTAAAAAACCTTTATTCTGTTCGGCCTTTCTATAAAAGTTGGTATCTTTATTGGGACATATGGCACGACCTTATGTCCGCCTAAATAATTTATCTATTTATCCCATCCTGAATTACTTTTTCGATCTCGGAAATCCTGGCGGGATTTGAAAAGAAGGTCTCAAAATAGTTATTCGGCCTCTTTTCTTTCCAAATCTTTAGCGATTCGAGGGCCTTCATCAAGATGTCTTTCGGGTCGGGATCGAAGGGGGAGTAGCTGATGTAATAATAAGTATACAGGAACGGTATCATGTAAGAATCCTTGTCGAGGTTTTCGAGTTTCTTTATGTCCTCCAATCCTTTTTCGAGGTCATACTGCATTATGTAGGAGTATCCCCTTACCGCATAGAAGAAGGCGAAGAGGTTCTTGTATTTGGGTATGCTGTCGATACCCTTTGTGGCATATTCGACAACCTCTCCATATTCCTTTTCGGAGAGACTCTCGGATGCCTGAAAGAAGGACTCCATCACCCACGGATCCTCGTCCTCTCTTACATCGAGGAAATATTGTTCCGAGATGTAGTATGAGTTGGACATTTTTGGGGTGGTTGCACAGCCCAAGATAATCAAGAGGATGAATATGGATGTAAAAAACTTTTTCATAGCTATTTCCCTCGTAATTTCGGTGAAATTTTCATAATAGGTGTTCGGTAAAAAGTCCAAGCCAAAAATATCATATT
>CAZDOD010000112.1:0-9338 GCA_964506935.1 uncultured Thermodesulfobacteriota bacterium
GGACAAGGCTCCCACTTGTATATATGTTTAATCATCTGAGATGGGGATACCACAAAAATCCGATCGAGAGGGAGGCCAAATCAATGGCCGAAAAATTCATGAGGTTCAAAACTGGAGTCTAAACAATGACCAAGAGACCGCTCCTCTTTCAGAAATATCCAAAGCTCAAGGACAAAATCCCATTTAAATCCTTCGGTGATTATCCAAGCGAAGTTCACCAGCTCAAAAAACTCAGCAAAAAGACGGAGGCCGAGATATGGATAAAGCGGGACGACTCGGCGTCACCGATATACGGCGGGAACAAATGCCGCATGATGGAGTTTATCATTCCGGATGCCAAAGCAAAGGGCAGAAAATCCCTCGTCACCTGGGGTGCGATAGGCTCAAACCAGGTCCTGTCATCTGTAATCTACGGGACCCACGAGGATTTTTCCGATATCGTCGCCGTCCACAGCGAACAGCCCTACCAGCCGTATGTCACGAGAAATTTTCTGATCTCAACGTCCCTGGGCGTAAAACAGGTCTTGGGAAAAAATTCCCTGTCCCTCGTCCTGAAACTATGGTGGGAGTATCTGAAAAGAAAGCTCGGCGGCAAAAGGCCCTACCTCATACCCCTTGTGGGTTCGTCTCCAATCTCGGTTTTGTCTTACTTCGATGCGGCGCTAGAGCTCAAGGAACAGATCGAGAAGGGCGACTGCCCGAGGCCCGATTATATCTTCGTTACGGTCGGCACCGGCGGGACGGCGGCGGGACTCATGCTCGGCTCTTTTGTCCTCGGAGATATCGGGGAGGTCATCGGGGTCAGGGTGATTGAAAAAACCTTCGTAAACGAGATGATGATCTCGTGGGAGATGAAAAGAACTCTGAGATTTTTGAGAAGGCTTGGAGTAGATCTCGGGATAGGAAAGGTTCGGACGAAAGACATCCACATCATCCACGACTACATCGGGGCGGGATATGCGGAGTCGACCGCGGAGGCCGTCTCCGCCATAAAGCTATTGGATGAGCTTGAAGATATCACGCTCGACATCACCTACACCGGAAAGACAATGGCCGCGATGCTCGATTTCATTAAGAAAAATAGGGATAAAAAGTTCCTGTTCTGGCATACTCTAAACACCGTCGATATATCGAAATATACCGATAACCTTCCCAACATCTCGGTGGCGCCGAGGTGTTTCCACAAACATCTTAAGGGCTAGTCAGGAGTAAAAATCTCCTTTTTTTCGACCTTTCGGTCTCCCGAATTTTTTGGACTCTTGATTTTTGGGATTTTTTAACCGAAGAACGACGATATCCAGCTACCCACCTCATGAGTGATAACTATTACCAGTGCGGCGATGAAGAAGTGCTCAAGGATCACCATGATCGGATTTTTCGCCTGCTCCTTCGAGATCATATAGCTCAATATCCCCAACAGCGAAAATCCCCATACTATGCTCACCCAGATGGCATTATCCAATTCAAACAGGAGGACTGGGACGATAAATGTGAGAGCAAAGAAAAATTTGGACAGGAGGGTGGCGATGGTCGATACCCAAATCTCCTTTTCCGTGTGTTTGTTCTCGCTCTCTTCGGATATATGAATGCCGAGGGCGTCTGAAAAGGCGTCGGCAACGGCGATCGTCAAAATCCCCCCTATGACCACCAGCTTCGAATGGGTGCTCGAATTCAATCCCACCATGAGACCCAGTGTGGTAATTATTCCCGATGTCAGCCCGAAACTCAGTCCGGTAACTATTGAATGCCGCATTTTTTTAAACTTCCAAAAAAATCTGAAAAGTGGAGTTTACTGATTTTTTATTATACAACGAAGTTAGTGTAAATTCCAGTGGAAATTTGATTATCTCGCTAAGCGATGGGTGACGTCATCTTCTGCCATGTCCTCAGCGAAGATGAGCGAGACGAAGACGTCTTCTAGCGACGGCAAGATCTCGTCTATCTGATATACCTCCACCCCGCCGTCCCTCAAGGCGGTCGAGACCTTATTTTTGGTCTTTTTGACATCTTTGACCACCACATGGAGGTTCCTTCCGAAGACGGCCACCTCCATGACCTCGGGGAGCTTTTCGGCGATCTCGGCCGCCGAGAGGGTGTCTGATGTGACTATCTCGATTACACTCCCCGGCATGTATTTCGTCTTTAACTCCTCTGGTGTCCCTAGGGTAATAAGCCGCCCCCGATAAATAAGGCCTAATCTATCGCAGTGTTCGGCCTCGTCCATGTAGTGGGTCGTAACGAAAACCGTCGTCCCCATCTCGGCCATCTTCGTGATCAGCTCCCAGAAGTCCCTCCTCGACGCGGGGTCGACGCCGCTTGTTGGCTCATCGAGAAAAAGGAGCTTCGGCTCGTGGAGGACGGCACACCCGAGTGCAAGCCTCTGCTTCCACCCCACCGGGAGGTCACCCGTAACCATGTCCCTTTTAGTGGAAAGCCCCGCCATATCTAGCGCCCACTCATAGCGCTCCTTCCTTTTTTGGGGAGGGACATTATATATGCCGCCGTAGAACTCGATATTTTCCAAGACCGTAAGATCGTCATACAAGGAAAATTTCTGGGACATATAGCCGATGTTCTCCTTGATTTTTTCGACCTCACGATAGACGTCATAGCCCAGGACTTCGGCGTCGCCGGACGTGGGCATTAGGATACCCGTCAGCATCCTGATGGCGGTCGATTTTCCGGCGCCGTTCGGGCCGAGAAAGCCGAAGACCTCCCCCCGCGCCACCGAAAAGCTCACATGGTCGACGGCGACGAAATCTCCGAATCTACGGGTCAGGTTCTCTACTCTAAGTGCGACATCAAGCATATATCCCCCGCTACTTCAGCCTCTTTCTGAATCTTGTAAAGCTAAGCCCCACCGTCAGCACCCCCAGAAGAAACAGCCCCAATAGATCGGGCCAGTGCTCTAAAAAACCTGTCCCTTTCAGGAAAATCCCGCGAAGTATCTTTAGCATATATCTCAGGGGATCAAAATAGGTCAAGACCCTGATAGCCTTCGGCATCGATTCAATCGGAAAGACGAATCCCGAAAGGAGCATGGCCGGAAAGAAGAACAAAAACGTGCTCATCATTGCCTCCTGCTGGGTCTTCGAGACCGTCGAGATAAAAAGCCCCACGCCCAATATTGGGGTAAGGAAAAAAGCCGTTGCGAAAAAAAGGAAGATCACGCTCCCTTTGAAGGGCACCCCGAACCAGAGAATTCCCACTGTGGTTATTAAAACGACGTTTACATAGCCGATGATTACAAAGGGGAAGAGCTTTCCGAAGATCAGTTCTATCGGCCGAATCGGAGTCACGATGAGCTGCTCCATAGTCCCGATCTCCCTCTCTTTGACTATCGCCATGGAGGTCAGCATCACCGAGATCAGGGTCAAAAGGAGTGCGATAATCCCGGGCACGAAGAAGTTTCGGCTCTCCAGCTCCTCGTTATACCATGTCCGCTCCACCAGCTTTATCCTCGAGATATTTATCGGGATGTTTGATTCCTGCCAGATCGAAATCCCCCTGAGCTTTTCGATTTTTTCTAGAAGGATCGACTCGGTGTAGGAGTTTATTATCCTGTTTATGTATCCTATCGAAACCGAGGCGCTGGAGGAATCCGTGCCGTCGACGACGATAAGTATCTCCGCCCCGCCACCTCCTTTTAGCGCCGTGCCGAATCCCTTCTTGACATATATAAATGTATCAATGGTTCCCCTGTCCATGAGAAGATCGGCCTCCTTTGGGGAATTCAGGTAGTGTGTTATATCGAAATAATCGGTCGAATCGAACCTCGCGATAAACTCCCGGCTCGATACCGTCCTGTCGTCGTCGAGGATCGCCATGGATATTTTCTTTACGTCCATGTCGGCGGCGTATCCCAAGATTATCAACTGGATTATGGCGGGGACAAAGAGCATGACCCGCATCCTCTTATCCCGAAAGAGCTGGATGAATTCCTTTCTCAAGATATGTAATATTCGCTCTCGCAACTTATTATCCTATAATTTCTTTTTCAGCCTCTTTATAGCCATAAAAACCACAAAAAGTGTAAATATCGAAAGCAGCAGCCCCTCCCCCCAGAGGACGTAAAGCCCAACCCCTTTTAAGAAAATCCCCTTTAGGATCGTAACGAAATAGCGAGCCGGGACGACATACGTCAATGCCTGTATGATCTTCGGCATATTGCTTATCGGAAAGGCGAAGCCCGAAAGCAAAAAGGCCGGAAGAAACGTTGTTATTATCGCTATCTGGCTCGCCAGAAGCTGCTTTCTGGTAATGATCGATATCAGTGTCCCGTATGCCATCGCCCCCACCATAAATATAAGCGTGAAGACAAAGAGGAGGATAAAGCTCCCTTTTATTGGGACGCCGAAAATTAGGGTCCCGACGAGCACCGCGAGTATGAAGTCCACTAGCCCGAGCCCGACATAGGGAACGATCTTTCCGACTACGAGTTCGGTCGCCCTTATCGGTGTTGAGATAAGCTGCTCCATCGTCCCCCGCTCCCACTCGCGTGCCACGGTAAGCGAGGTCAAAAGCCCGGCTATGATCATCATTATTACTGCTATGAGCCCAGGGATGATGAAGTTCTTGCTCAAGAGTTCGGGATTGAACCAGACCCTGACCCTCGCGTCAATGGGCAGCTCGAAAGCCGTTACCCCGGCCCTTCGGAGTCCGGAGAGGATGTACTGTTCGGAATAGTCCGAAACTACGACGGATACGTAGCCCGTCAGAACCTGCGCCGTGAGCGGATCGGTGCCGTCGACGATGAGCTGTATCTCGCTCCCCCTCCCGACCTTCATATCTTTTGAGAATCCCTGCGGGATGATTATCGCCGCCACTATTTTACCGTTGTCCATCAACCTGATTACGTCGTCGTAGTTGTCTATGTAGGTTACAATGTTAAAATACTCTATCGAATCGAATTTTGATATCAACTCCCGGCTTGACGAGGTCTTATCCATATCGAAGATTGCGGTCTTTGCGTCGGTCACATCGAGTTTCAACGCCCATCCGAAGAGGACTATCATGAGCATCGGGATGCCGAGAGCGAGGAGGAGGCTTCGGGTATCCCGAACTATCTGTAGCCACTCCTTTTTGGCCACGGCCCTGATTCGCCTTATCTTCATCTTTTATCCGAAAGCTCGAAAAATACGTCCTCAAGGGACGGGATTATTTTCCTTACTGAGATCGACCCGACATCCGCCTTTTTCAGCAGGGTCTCGATATTTTTTTGACCTGGCCCGCCAGCGGAGATTGATATGTGCAGCTTGTCTCCGAAGAAGACCACGTTGCTTATCCCCCGTGTGTCTTGAAGCAGGCCCTGTGCCTTTCTCCCATCTTCAGCCCTTATCTCGAAAACATCGGCTCTGATCCTCTTTCTTATCTCCTCCGGTGAATCTGAGACGAGAAGCTTCCCATCATCCATGATCCCGACCTTGTGGCACCTGTCGGCCTCGTCCATGTATGGTGTCGAAACGAATATCGTGACCCCCTCCTTCAAAAGCTCGTAGAGGATCTTCCAAAATTCCCTCCTCGATACGGGGTCGACGCCGTTTGTCGGCTCGTCCAAAAGTAGGAGGTCGGGTGTGTGGATGAGTGCACAGGCGAGCCCCAATTTTTGCTTCATGCCGCCGGAGAGCTTTCCGGCGAGGCGGTCGAGAAACGGCGAGAGTCGGGAAAATTCCATGAGCCTATCAAATCTTTTATCCTTCTCACCCCTTGAGACAAGATACAGGTCGGCGTAAAAATCAATGTTCTCCTTTACCGTCAGGTCTTCGTAGAGGCCGAAACGCTGGGACATATAGCCGATCTTTTCTTTTGCCGCCTCGGGGTCTTTTGTCACATCAACCCCGAGGACATTCGCCTCCCCATCATCCGGTCTTAAGATACCGGCAAGTATCCTCATGGTCGTGGTCTTCCCCGCCCCGTCGGGGCCGATGAGTCCAAATATCTCCCCCCTCTCGACCATGAGATCGAGGGAGTCGACGGCCCTGACCTGTGGGTAGGTCTTGGTGAGATTTACGGTCTTTATGGCGGGTGCCTGCGGCAAAATCTTTCTACCCCTTTATAGAAATCGCTTTTACTCTGATATCTTTATCACGGCATCTGCCGGCATTCCGGGCTTCAGGGCGAGGTCCCTGTTTTCAAGCTCTATCTTCACGCCGAAGACGAGCTTTGTCCTCTCGTCCTCGGTCTGGACGTTCTTTGGCGTAAACTCCGGCTCCTGGGAGATAAAGGTGACCACACCAACAAAATCCCTTCCGGGGTAGGAATCAACATTGATAGTTGCCTCATCACCGAGGGCAATAAGCCCCATCATGGGCTCGCTCACATATATCTTTATCCACAAATGACTGATATCCGCGATTGTGAGGATCGGGACGCCCGGAAAGACGACCTCGCCCGGCTCAATATTTTTCGATAAGACCACACCCGTTATAGGCGATGTGATTTCGGAGTCGGAGAGTGTGGCGTCCAAGAGATCAAGCTGGGACTTCGCCGATAGATAGAGGGTTTCTGTCCTGTCGAGATCCATCCTCGACACCCCTCCGGCGTAATAGAGTTCCCTCATACGACCGAGATTTTTTTCGGCCTCACCCAAGACCGCCTCGGCCCCGATTCTCTGGGCGTCCAATTCCTTAGACTCTATTTCAGCCAACAGCTCCCCCTCGTTCACCTGATCACCTTCGCCGACCAGGATATTTTTGACCTCCCCCGAAATCCTCGTGCTCACGTCAATCTCCGTGGCCTCGATCGTCCCGGAGCCGTAGATCACATCATCCGGCCCCTTTTTTCTCAAGATAAAAAATAGTGTCGTCCCCAAAACAACAACCAAGATAACTATGGGAATGATAATCTTCTTTTTATCGGCCATAATTTACCCCTTTTCTGGTAAAATTGCGTGAATTACAAAATCTGTTACCTCCCTCTTCCTATCCCTGATATTTTCGGGACTCAGGGTATCCTCACCCCAAAGTGTCGAAACGACGGGGCTTGCGAAAAAGTAAAATAGGATCATCCCGATTACGCTTATCATAAGGTGGCGTGGGTCCATCGGCCTCGTTTTGCCCAGATCCTTTACATGTTGAAAGACACCAACGAGCTCTCGAAACTGGTCTCCGATAGCACGCCTTATTACACCGCTGATAACATCACCACCGCGCGCGAGCTCCCACAAAAGGAACCTCACGAAAATCCGGTTCTCGTAGATGAAGTCGATGTACCTGTCGATAAAGGATACGATGCCATCATGGAGGGTATCGGGCTTGATTTTACTCAGGTGTTCGCTTAAAATCATAGATACTTTTTCAAAGACCATCTCGATAATAGACCTATATAGTCCCTCTTTGGAATCAAAATAATAGTATATCATCGCCTTGTTTACGCCCGCCCTCCTTGCGATCTCATCGATCCTCCCGCCCATGTAACCCTTTTCGACAAAGACCGAAATCGATGCCTTAATAATCCTCTTTTTCGTCTCGCCGATACCTTCCAATGCATCGATTAGGTCGATATTGTCTATTTCCTCTGAAGTCATAATCTAATCAAAACTCGCATACAATTGCTAAAGCCGCTCGCTCTGAAAATATTTACGAATTAGGTCTTAAGCCTTGACTCCCCTAAATTCCCTATTTAGATAATAGATCAGGGGCAATCCAGTAAGTATCAGCCCTATCCCCGTAAATCCCCCGGCGGCAAATCCGAAATACCTGCCGGTTATGATGGTAACAATATTGTGTCCGATCCCGTTTAGAGTCATAACCGCTCCATACAGCATCCCTAAAATATACGCTGTGCGTCTTTTTTCCAGGATGAAATAGAAGATCACGAGCGGGATCGAAAACAAAAACCAGTTGACCACGAGAAACCATCCGAGGCCGATCATCCCGACGACGCGAAATTCGCCCCACGCCTCCTCGAATACGTGACCCACATGGAAAAGTAGCAACAAAAGGTAGAAGAGATTAACCTTATTGATCTTCATAGCTATTCCTCTCTTCATTTGTCAAGACTCCAAGGCTTATTTTAAATAATCTCATATACCATTCGGCCTAGCCGATTGGTTTAAACTACTCCCCCTCCCCACCCACAATGCTGATCAATCTTGCGTAGGACTCCTCGAAGTTAAAGAGGGCGTTGAGGTAATTCAGCTTCGCCTCGGTCACGGCGAGTTGGGTGTCAAGAAGCTCCAAAAGCGTGCTGATCCCGTTATCATACCTCACCTCGGCGATCCTCAGGCTCTCCTCGGCGACCTCGATGTTCAACCGCTGGGACTCTATTATCTCGCTCGCCTCAACAAGATCGTAATACGCCTCCTTGACATCGACCTTCACGGAATTTGTCGTGTCCAGATACCCTATCCTCGCCATCTCATACTCGGCCTTAGCCTGTTTTAACTTCGAGGCCGATATCATAAGGTCGAAGATCGGAACCGAAACAATAGCCCCGAAGGTGTACTCCCAGTCGTCCTCGGAAAAATCGACGTGCAATTCGTCCGAGGCCCACTCGTATCTCGCGAAGGCGGTCACACTTGGAAAAAACTCCCCGACGGCCATTCTGACGTTCTTTTTGGCGATCGTCTCGAACTTTCTCGATATGACGAGATCGGGACTCGCAATTGATGCACGATCGAGAAAGTCATCAAGACTGACATCTATCTCGCGAAACTCGAGCTCCCCCTCTATCTCGAAAGGCTCGTCGACATCGACGCCCAATACCCTCTTTAGCTGCTCGTATGATATCGCAAGGTCGTTTTTCGCCTCGATCAGGGGAGGACGGGCGTTCGCAAGCTCGACCTCGGAACGGAGGAGATCGAACCTCGAAACGACCCCGACGTCATACTTCTTCTTGGTCGTCTCGTAGTGCTCGACGAGGAGGTCGAGCGCCTCGGTCCTGACCCTGACCAGCTCCCTTGCGAGAAGTATCCCGTAAAAGGCGGTCTTGACGGCATATATCGTGTCGGCGGTCGACTTCTTGTATTCAAATAAAGCGATGTCGTCCTGAAGGTAGGCGATCGAGATCCCCGACATGACCCTCCCGCCCGTAAAAAGGGGAAGTGTGGCATCGACCGCGAGCATGTAGCTCTTGTTTGACGTGGAGCCCAAAAAGACATCCGCCGGTGGGATCGTGGGGGCAAACGAATCCTTCGGGATCGTCATCCCCTGGGGCGTCTCCATGTAGGTGTAACTCCCCTCGGCGTTGAGAGATAATATGCTCGACCATGCCTCGAGAATCACCCCCCTGGTCCTGTTCATCTCCTCCCTTGCAGCGAGTATCGCCGGCGACTGGCGGAGCGCCATGTGGACGCACTCATCGAGCGTGTAGGCGATCGGGAGCTTCTCCTCCTCGGC
>CAZDOD010000113.1:0-9296 GCA_964506935.1 uncultured Thermodesulfobacteriota bacterium
CAGGAATCTTTTGGTGCAAATATCCCGGCATTTTTACCGATCAGCTTTTCCGCGGTCTTCCACCCGTGCATCTTCGCATTAGAGGGACTTGTATATATGATTTTTCCCTCGAGGTCAGTAACAGTAATCCCTATCTCCATACTCTTACCGCCCACTCAAAATGTTTCGTATCTTCAATACTCCTGATACTTTCCCCCCACACACACAAATCACTATTGAAAAATACAATATTCCTTTTTATAATGTCAAGGAAATTTTTACAAGATTTTAAAATAGGTAAAAAACTCCCCCGATAACTTCGGACATCCTCCCTACTTCTTTTTCCCTTCATAGTCTAATCCGAGCGTACCGCCGGGATTCAATATGTAGTCGGGATCGAGATAGTTTTTTATCGCCTTTAACATCCCGAAGGCTACCGGGCCGATGTGACTCTCATACCACGGCGCAAAGGTCTTGCCTATGCCATGGTGATGAGAGAGGCTCCCGCCGCTCTTGACGATGGCGTCGATGATGCTGTGATGAAACCTGTTGTAATCGCTGATCTCTTCTCCCCTCTTCATGGGTGACAGAAAGATGAAGTAGAGGTTCGCCCCGTTCTCGTACGCATGGGATGCGTGAACCATACAAACCGTTCTCGGCCTCTTTTTGATGACTTTCCTCACGTCCTTCCAGACATGCTTGATGTTTTCCCAGCTGCAGGCCGTCTCTAGAGTGTCGGAGATGATCCCCAAGTCCATCAGATCGTCTTTCATATAGGCGTCTGCGTATCGGCGCTTCCAGTACCCCTTTACGCCGACGGATCCCACTCCGAAGCCCCCCCTCTTTCTTGCGATCTTCCTGATCTTTTTCTTTATGAGCTTTCCGTGAGCGAGGTCCCCCTCTGAAGTCCCGAGAAGGAGAACCCGCTTTGACGGCTTGTATCCCAAGAGCTTCAGGATCTTATCGAAGATCGTCCCCTCCATTCCCTGAACCGTCATGGCGATGTCGGTCTCTTCGGGGTCCGAGATGCGTATCATAGATGGGTAGCCGAATCCACCCTGCATGATCTCCCGCATTGCCGAAAGCCCGCTGTCCCAGTCCTTGAAGAACCATGTGAACATCTGCCTGTCCTTCGGGTTGTAAGGCCGTATCTTGAGGGTGACCTCGGTTATGACGCCGAAGGCCCCTTCGCTCCCGATGATGATCTGGTCTATATCCGGGCCGATCGCCGCCGCCGGAAATTTCTTCGTTACGATCATCCCCTTGGGCGTAACTACCCTCATGCAGATCACCATGTCTTCGATCTTGCCGTAGCCGGTAGATTGACCCCCGGCGCCCCGGGTCGCCACCCATCCCCCGACGCACGAGTACTCAAAGGACTGGGGAAAGTGGCCGCAGGTGAATCCGGTCTTGATCGTCTTGCTCCTGTAGTTATTCAGATACTCCTCGTAGGCCGGCCCGAACATCCCCGGCTGGACGCGGGCCATAAAGCTTACCTCGTCTATCTCGAGAACCTTTTTCATATGTCGGGTCAGGTCGAGGCTTATCCCGCCCTTTACCGGCACAACGCCGAGGGTAACCGAAGACCTCCCCGCAAACGGGGTGATCGGTATCTTCTTTTCGGCGCAGTATTTGACGATTTTGATCACGTCCTCTTCGCCATTAGGATAGACTACGATGTCGGGTGGATGTGGGACATTTTCAGTCCTTATCGTCATGACGTCCATATATGCGTAGCTGAAGGCGTGCCTCGTCCGCTCATATTTTGTTTCGTCGATATTCTTTTCGCCGACGATCCCGGCTATCTTCTTGATATCCTGCGGCGCGATCTTGGGCTTCGGGAGTTCCTTTAACTCTTCAAGGCCGGGGAGATGGGGATTCCTGATCTCGTCATCGGTCAATTTGAAGGTCCTTTTCGCGAATTCCATGAGCCTGTCGCTCGGATGATGGAAGGCCTTCGGGTCGCCCCATTTTAGTATTGAGCGATAAGATGTCTTAGAAAACTTTTCTATCCACATTGGTATGTCTCCTATTTCAAATTAGTTATCTCTTTTGGACAATATTATTTTAATAGCCTCCGAAAAACCCTCCCCCCCCTCCATTTCGGTTATGTATGCCGGGGGATGCTTTAAGAGGTCGAGAAATCTTCGGACGTTTGCCACCCCCACCGAGTTGGGAAAGAATCTGAACATCGGCTCGTCGTTCGGGGAATCGCCGAAGAAGATGAATTTTCCCCTGTTTTCGTCGATTTCGACCCCCAGGACCTCTTTTACAAAAACCTTCGTCATAGTGAGCTTGTCGTAGTCTCCAAACCAGCCGTTTACATGTATCGAGCTTACCTTGAAGTTCACGCCGTATGCCGTAAATATATTACATATCTTTTGGATGTCACCCTTAGAGAGCGCCGGCACATCCTCGGTAAAATCTATCGCAATATCAAAGAGACGATAGGGCTGATCCGAGGCGTAGGCCGTCCCCGGGACTTTCTTCAAAATCTCATCTCCGATGGACCTCAATTCTGCCCTCTTTTTTTCTATCTCACTTGGCTCTATGAAAAACCTCCTTACGAGCTTTTTCTTGTCCTCATCGTAGTAGAAATATAGGGCGCCGTTTTCGCCCACCACCCCCGATACAGGCCACATTCGGGCGATGTGGTCACACCACCCGGCGGGCCTCCCCGTGATTGGAACGGTTCGTATCCCCGCCCTTTTCAACGACCAGAGGGCCGAAAAAGACCTATCGGGGATTTTTCCGTAAAGTGTGAAGGTGTCGTCGATATCGAACAGCACCGTCGATATAGATTCGGCGACGTCTTTTTCTATATCCTTTATCGCTTTCATAAGAAATTCTTGGATTCGGCCCCACTAAATCCCACTACCATGCAAGTACAATGATCCCCATGATGACTAGGATTATCACAATACCGAGCACAATTAACTGGGCGAGGCCCTGAAAAAGCCACGTAAGGAACGCCTTTCCCCACGTGGTGTCAAAGATCATCTTTAAAACGACGAGGGTGATAAGGAGCCCCAACATCCATCCTACAATTGAGCCGAAGCCGAAAAGCGCCGAGGCGAGGCCGGTAAGTACCCAGACCAGAAGACTCGACACGAGTGCCGCCCAAAAGGACTTTATGAAGGTCGCACCCTCGATCCCCGAGATCTTGGCGCCGAACCATATGAAGATCGCCGATACCGCCGTGGCGACAACAATACAGCCCAATAAAAATAGAAACAAGAAAAATCCTAGAAGTTCCATGATTATCCCCTATATTTAATTTTCAGTATTTATAAATGCTATGGCCTTTCTCGTATCACCCGTAGCAAGGACATCGAAATCGCTATTACGCGACGGCCGAAGCCTCAATTTTACGATAGCGTTATTTCTATTTCCACCCTCGCCAACTATGATTTCAGAGATATATCCAGAAATATATCCCATCTTCAATCTTATCGGGATTGCTATCCCGTCATCGCCCAGCGAGGGGAGTCTACCGGAAGATAGGGAACCGATGAAGTAAATATCCCCGTCCGCTGCGATCTCGGCGGCCTCTTCACCCCTGAGGAGATATCCCCCCTCCCATTCGAGATATCTCGTTATAAATCCGCCCCCTGGAGAAACCACAAAGACCGAGTCATATTCCATTTCGACGATCTCAAGCTCTGCCTCGGCCTTATCCACGTCTTTGGAGATGCGATCGAGCTTCGCCTCGGCTTTTTCCTTCTCACGCTTGGCGAATTCCCACTCATCGGCGGTCCTTACGACCTCCATTCTCGCAACGGCCCCGGCTTTATAGAGTCTTTTATATCTCTCGTATCTTCCCGCAAGATAGCCGTATTGTGAGAGGGCGTTCTCATACTCCTTTTTCGCCTTCTCCTCATCTCTCAATAATCTATCGAGCTTTTCCCTGGCACGGAGAAGCTCGGCTTCCGAGTCAGCAGGATTGAGTTTTAGGATCAACTCACCACTGTCTATCCTTTCCCCGATATCCTTTTCGATCTTTTCGACCTCGCCGGACGTCCCCGAACTTATCGGCGTAAAATCCGCGGTTATCTCACCGCGGACAAAAATTATCCCGGTAGATGTCCCCTTACACGAAAGGAAGAGAAGAAAAATCCAAAGGTAGATGAGACAAAGGAAAATCCTCCTTGATATCATAGTTTCTATTTCGTATTTAAACTATACATATAGAAGGGAAGACCTTTTACGAATCTACTGAGAGTTAGATATTAGGCTAGAACAAAACCGGCCCCGGCTTTGTGCCGGGGCCTTCTTGGTTTAATCAAATTTCCTACTTTTTCGCCTTCTCCATCTTTGCCAGCTCCTTCGCCCTGAGCTCCTTTCTCAATATCTTCCCAACGGCACTCATGGGGAGGGAGTCCGTAAATTCCACCAGTTTTGGAACCTTATATGCCGCAAGCTTCTCCTTGCAGTATTTGATGATCTCGTCTTCCGTGGCCTTCTCGCCCTCTTTCAGGACGACAAAAACCTTTACGGTCTCACCGCGATACTCATGGGGGACTCCGATGGCGCACGCCTCGGCGACCTTCGGGTGCTCATAGAGAACCTCGTCAATGTCCCTCGGATAGATGTTGTATCCACCCGCAATGATCATGTCTTTTTTCCTGTCGACGATAAAGAAGTACCCCTCTTCATCCATCGTTCCGATATCCCCTGTAAAGAGCCACCCATTCTTGAGTGCGACCTTAGTCTCATCGGGTCTCTTGTAATATCCCTTCATCACCTGTGGGCCCTTAATGATGATCTCACCGGGCTCGCCGACACCCATCTCCTTTGTCCCCTTATCTATATCGACGATCTTGAACTCGGTATCGGAAACCGGAAGGCCTATGCTCCCGACCTTTGTCTTCCCACCGTAGGGATTTATCGAGGCCACGGGTGTCGTCTCGGAAAGCCCGTACCCCTCGCATATCTGGGAGCCTGATGCCTCCTCGAATTCCCTGATCGTCTCCTTTGCCAGAGGGGCAGCGCCGGAGAAACACCCCTTCAACGACTTGAGGTTGTACTTCTTGAAGTCGGGGTGCCTGAGCATACCGACGTACATCGTTGGGACGGCGGGGAGGAATGTGGGTTTGTATGTGTTGATGGCCTCAAGCAGCGCCAGAGGCTCCGGCCTCGGTATTAGAACCGTGCTCCATCCGTTCCACATGCAGTTGTTCATAACCGCCGTCATGCCGAAGGAATGGAAGAAGGGAAGCGCTCCCACAAGCGATTCTTCCCCCTTTTTAAAAGTAGGGAACCAAGCGGTAGCCTGCTGGACGTTCTTGGAGAGGTTTGCGTGAGTCAGCATCACACCTTTGGAAACACCGGTCGTCCCGCCGGTGTACTGGAATGCCCCCAGGTCATCGAAATCCAGTTTGACCTTCGGGGGATTTGGTTTGTGACTCTTTATGATGTCAAGAAACTCGTGGACATCTTTTGTCTTTTCTACCTCCCTGAACATCCCCTTTTTTACGATGGGAAAGAGCTGTTTCTTCGGAAACGGAAGATAGTCGTTGATGTGGCATACTATTATCTTCTTAACTTTGGTTTTGGGCTTTAGTGCTATCATCCTCGGGGCTAATAGATCGAGTGTTACGAGATACTCCGACTCGGAGTCGTTTAGCTGGTGTTCCAATTCCCTGTCTGTATAGAGTGGGTTATTGAGAACCATAGAGGCGCCTGCGGCCATTGCGCCGTAATAGGCGATGACCATCTGCGGGATGTTCGGAAGAAGGGTCGCCACCCTGCTCCCCTTTTTGACTCCCATTTCTGCCATTGCCGTGGCGAACCGATCGACCAATCCCCCTAGTTCTTTATATGTGATCACCTTACCCAAAAAGATAAGGGCGGGATTTTTAGGGAATTTCTTTACGGTGCGACGAAAAGCCTCTACAATCGTCGTCTGTTCATAGTCGATAGTCGCGGGAACACCTTTGGGATAAAAACCGATCCAGGGCTTCCCCTTCGGTGATTTGCCTTGGGTCTCTTGCTTAGATTTTGCCATGATTGCCTCCTATGTCTTAATTCCGTTTATATATTAGATATCCTTTAGCTTCAACAATTTATATATAGGAAGGTCGATAATCAGAAGACCCCCCACTCCTCTCTCAAAAACTGTCACATACAAGAAAAATTACAGCAGTATTCTATAGCTATTTTTCGGTGAAGTCAAAGAGAATCAGTGATAAAAATTACTGAGGAGAAATCCCTTTCCTCCCATCCATTTTAGATAAAGGCCAAAATATATAAGAGACAAAGATAAAAGTCAAAAATAATATTGTGAGGATATGGATTACTAGAAGCGACACGCCCAGGTCCTCGATGTAGATCAGCTTCCTTACCCACGAGACGATAAAGGAGCCGCCGTAGGTGAAGTCAGAGACCCCTTTCCTCCTCAGATACTCCTCAACTACCGTCAGGGGGCATAGGGTCCCTCTCGCCTGCATTATGATCGTGAAGACCAGTGCGGCGGTGTGGAAGATCCTAAGAAACTTGAGCTTAAATATGAGCGCTATCGGAAAGGCGAGGATGATAAATAGTATCCACGCAAAGTGGATCACGAGAACCGCATCTGAGAGGATATTTTCCATGTTTCGGCTCAAGCAACGGATTTATGAATTAATCCATATAGAGTGAAATTAAAAAACTATCAGACCCTCTCATAGGGATTAAAGAGCTTGTTGTGTTCGTCGATCGCGAATTTGTCGGTCATCTGGGCGATATAGTCCGATATCACCCTCTTGTTTTTATTGCTCTTTAAAAAATCCTGATATACATGGGGGGGGAGCTGCTCGGGTATCTCGAGGTATATCCTGAAGAGGTCTTTGAGGATCCTCTCGGCTTTTCCGCTCATCCTGACTACCCGGTGATGTCGATAGAGATGTTTATATAGAAAGCTCTTCAGCTCCTCGTTCATTGACGCCATCTCTGGGCTGAAGACGGCTATCTTTTCGGGGGCGTTCCTGATATCGTCCACAGATTTGATCTTTAATTTCTCTATATTTTTTTCGACCCGGGTAACGACGTCAATGACCTGTTTTCCGATCAACCTCGAGACAGAAACGAGGCGATGGACATTTTCCGGCTGATCGGGGTATCTCTCCTTTATCGCCTTGTAGATATCCCCCCAGAGTCTTACGGACATGATGTCGGATAAATTCAGCATCCCGGATGCGAGGCCGTCATCGATGTCGTGGCTGTTGTAGGCGATCTCGTCGGCGATATCCACGATCTGCCCCTCGAGCGATGCAAAATGATATCTTGAAAATTCCGATGGCCCCTCAAAGTCGTAGTCTGTGGCGTGTTTTGCAATCCCCTCCCTGACCTCGTATGTGAGGTTCAGACCATCGAAATCTGGATACTTCTTTTCGAGCTCATCTACTATCTTTAGGCTGTGGATATTGTGGTTGAAGCCACCGTCGTCCCGAAGGAGCTCATTTAGGGTCCCCTCTCCGCTGTGCCCGAAGGGTGGGTGCCCCATGTCGTGGGCGAGTGCCACCGCCTCGGTCAGGTCCTCGTTCACACCGAGCGACCTTGCGATCGTCCTTGCGATCTGGGCCACCTCGATCGTGTGGGTGAGCCTCGTCCTGAAATAATCACCCTCGTGATAGACGAAGACCTGCGTCTTGTACTCAAGCCTCCGAAAGGCGCTCGTGTGGATGACCCTGTCCCTGTCCCTCTGGAATGCAGCGCGGTTTTCGTCTTCCCCCTCCGGATACCTCCTCCCCTTACTGTATTTTGAGAAGGAGGCATAAGGTTCGAGGTGGGAAAGCTCCCACTGTTCGGTTTTTTCCCTCGTGTTCATCGGCGGGTCTGAATTTTCGTTATGGATTTTTTGAGATGAGCCACATTCACAAGCCCACAAAAAAACTTACTCAGTTTCTTTTTTTACGCCCAGCTCCAATTTTTCTACCTTTGCACCCTCGGATGGATATACGGGATATATCTTAGGCTCATCAAGCTCCTTTTCCGCAAAAGCTTCCTTGATCTTTGCTTCGAAGTCATCCTGTGCCTTTTTTTCTATCAGGGCGATCGCCGATCCCCCGAAACCGCCACCGGTCATACGGGCACCGAATACCCCTTTAACTCCCTTTGCAACATCCACGATGAGGTCGAGCTCGGGACAGCTCACCTCATAGTCCGATTTCAGGCTGTCGTGGGATTTATACATCAGCTCCCCGAATTCCGAAAGCTTCCCACCTCCGAGGAGGTCTTTTGCCACAAGCACCCTGTCGTTCTCGGTGATAATATGGCGCGCGCGCTTTAGGATATTCTCTTTGACCTTCCCCTTTATTTTCTCGATGTCGTCCAATTTAGCATCCCTGAGCGATTTGACATCGGGCCTGTCCTTCTTTATCGCATCCGCCGCCTCTTCGCACTCCCTTCTCCTGTCGTTATAGACCGATGAGCCGAGCTCCCTCTTTATCCCCGTATCCACCACTAAAAAAACCGAATCGGGCGTGTTCACAGGGATGTGAGTGTAGCTCATGTCCCTGCAGTCGATGAACATAGCGTTTCCTTCTTTGGCAAAGAGGCCTGTCATCTGATCCATTACACCGCATCGGACGCCGACAAACTCCTCCTCGGCACTCCTTGCCATTCGGACGATGTCCTCATATTTGATCTCATGACCGAAGAGGGCGCCTATAAGCAATGCCGATGCAATCTCCAAAGCCGCCGATGACGACAGCCCCGACCCTATCGGGACGTACCCCTTGAAAAGCGCCCAAAAACCATTTATCTTATATCCACCTTTGATGAACTCATTTGCAACGCCCATGACGTAGTCCGACCAGACACCCTTTTTCGCTTGTTTCTTCTGGATCAAATCGCCGATCGAAAATTCTTCTACGCCCTCAAACCCGACCGATCTCGCCCTAACCAGATCGCCGTACATGGTCCTCGCCACCACATAAGTCCTTTTGCCTATGGCCATGGGGAGCACAAATCCCTCGTTGTAGTCGGTGTGTTCACCGATGAGGTTTACCCTCCCCGGGGCACTCGCTAGGTGGCTGGGAACTTCGTTAAACGAGCTGCCGTAGGATGCTATCAAGAGATAAAGAGTATTGTCCATAAATCGCCCCTTTCGGTTTTTTAAGTGTATTTGAGATTTATAGTAAATATCGAGGCAAAAGTAAAGAGGAAAAACGAGAAGTTCGTCTTCGCCTCTTTCCATTGTCTTCATCCGAGTTTTCCATACCCATAGCAGTCTGTCCTTTTGCATCGCGAATCTATTAATGAACGTGTATCAGGCCTTTTGTGATATAGTTTGACAAGGCAGGACCCAAAAGTAAAAGGGAAAAGATTTCGACCTT
>CAZDOD010000114.1:0-2736 GCA_964506935.1 uncultured Thermodesulfobacteriota bacterium
CAGTAAAATTACCACCCACTAGTGTTAATGACCCAATACCAATGTTTGAATTGAAAATAAAAGATTATAGATATGAAGAAGATTATACAATAGAAGCTACAAATACTTTGTTATTAACTTTTTTAATACCACTTTATAAAAAATATAAATCATCTGAATTTGAGAAAAATTTAAAATCATAAATCTTCCTGAAACTTATTATCTTTATAAACCCTCCCCACCTCCTCCCACAAAAACCTCATCAGAAACCCCATCTTAAACACCCCAAAAAATCAATCTTTACTCTTACAGCTTTTTTCTGTGGCGAGTGAAAGATTATATTTTCCCAGCCGGCGGGATATCTATCGTTGATAGTTTTCTGTGGGCAGTTTGCCTTCCGATGCAAAACGGCCGAATATCCCTTTTCGGGGATAGATGTCCTTCAATAAAAGAACCAACATCGACCCTATCCCTACAACGTAGGCGGCGACGAAGAACACATCGTCAAATGAGTTCACCGCAGCCCACTGCATGAGATACTTATATATGAGACCCTGGGCGACCGCTTTTGCGTCGGTAAAGGAATTCCCGAATAGCGACACAAACCCCGTGAGCTTTGAAAGAAGTATCTTAAGCGGCATATTGTCCCGCGTGAGGTGTGAAAGGTATTCCGCAGAGTGAAACGCCTCCCTCCTCGTCACCATGGCGCCGAAGATCGCGACGCCGAAGGCGCCCGAGACCTGCATGATGACGTTGAGGAGCCCCGATGCGAGACTCGTCATCTTTTTCGGCACCGAGTTCATCGCCGCAACGACGACCGGCGACATCAGAAATCCGAGCCCGATCCCCCTCAATATGAACCCGTAGAGCAAAAATCCGTAGCTCGAATTGAGAGAGAGCTCGCTGTATAGGTAAAGCGAGTATGCCGTCACGATCCCCCCGAAGACGACAGGTATCTTCGGCCCGATCCGATCCGTGAGATTTCCGGCAAGCGGCATGCTCACCGAGACCGCAAGCGCCGACGGCATCATCAATATCCCCGTCTGGAATGCCGTGTAGCCGAGGAGATTCTGGAGAAACAGCGGCATCAGGAAGACCGAAGAAAATAGCCCCAGAGACCTGACGACACCAAGGATAGAACAGAGGGAAAAATTTCGATTTTTGAAGATCGAGAGCTCGACGATCGGGTCTTTGATCAACCTCTCGACAACCAGAAAGATGAAAAATGAAAAATACGCCGCCCCGAACATCGTGAGGATATACGTTGATGTCCACCCTTCCCTCTCGCCCTGCGTGAAGCCCAAGAGGAGACCAGCCAGGGCGATGGACAGAAAGAAAAAACCCGGAAAGTCAAACCTGATCTTCCCGCCGTGTCCCTTATCTGCCTTAAGTATCGCTGCGGCAAGGGCGATGACCACAACACCTATCGGGATATTGATGTAGAAGATGGAGCGCCAGTTGACGAAGTCGACGAGGTAACCTCCCAGCGTTGGGCCGATGGCAGGGGCGACGGTAGCCCCCGCCCCCCACACCCCCATCGCCATGCCGCGCTCCTCGGGCGGAAAGACCTCGGTTATCATCGTGAGACCGGTGGGCATCAGGGCACCGCCGCCTATCGCCTGGATGATCCTGAAGAAGATGAGGGAATCGCGGCTCCACGACATGCCGCAAAGCGCCGATCCGAGGATGAAGGAGAATAGCGCCAGAATGAAGGCGTTCTTGAGGCCGAGGGCGTCCCGGAGCCACACGGTCACGGGCATGAGGATCGCAAAGGCGAGCATATAGCCGGTCACCACCCACTCTATCTCCACGAGATTCGATGAGAAGGTGACCATGAGGTGTGGGAGGGCGACGTTTACGATGGAGCTGTCAAGGATGGCCATGAAAGAGCCGAGGATCACGATGAGGAGGACGAGCCACCTGTATCGGTCGGGTTTGGCTTCTTTGCCTATTGATCCTTTATTCTCTTCTTTCGCCACTACTTATTTATGTAGATCCTTACAACCACGTTCGTTCCGGGTCTTAAGACAAAATCTTTCGGATCTATCGAGATCCTGACCGGGATGGTCTGTGTGACCTTGATGAAACTTCCGGACGGATTGTCTTGAGGGATAATCGAAAAGACCGAAGAGGCCGCGACCCCGATATCCTCGACCTCGCCGAGAAAGACCTCGCCGGGGTAGGTATCCACCTTTATCTTCACTTTATTGCCGACCTTAATATCGGCGACATCCCCCTCCTTTATCTTGGCCGTCACCCAGACATAATTGAGATCGACAACGGCGAAGATTGGCTGGCCGGGAGATAACAGCTCGCCGACATTTGCCATCTTATCGGCGAGATACCCGTCTATCGGTGATTTGATCGGGATAGAAGGCGTGTCCGCCTCGGTGATGTTTAGGATGTTCTGTGCCATGTCATAAAGGTTTTTTGCGGACTCGAGCTGGGATTTCAGGACGGCTAGTGATACCTCATCGGTCTCATACTCCGTCTTTGATATGCTTCCGGAGGCAAAAAGAATTTTCTTTCTTTCATGGTTCTTTTCGGCGAGCCTCACATTCTCCTCATAGACCTCTATCTCCTTCTTGATCCCCTGAAGCGTGCTGAAGGCATCGAGGTTATCTTCAGACTTCAGCCGCTCGGCCGTTCCGATCAAGGGGTCTATCTCAGCTATGGTCTCCCCTAATGAGACCTCTCTGAATTCCGATATGGGAAAATCCACCAATACGCCGGCAAAATCGCTGCTGACGTAGATTA
>CAZDOD010000114.1:2746-9192 GCA_964506935.1 uncultured Thermodesulfobacteriota bacterium
TTAGATCGGCGTCTATCTTGGCGTTGTCGGTGCGAACCGTCCCATAAGTGTAGATCCACCAGATGATGGCGGCGATGAAGCCGGCCACGATAAATATCAGGGGGATCGTGATCTCTCTCCTTCTCAGGATTTTTTTCAGTTCCAATAAACTCCTCCCCCTGCTTCCAACTTCCTTTCGGATCGGTTAAATATGTATTCGATAAATTTCAAGGCTTTCATCATTTCTATTTTGTATCAGGTATCGGGTGACTGATCTTCTCAAGCGCCTCTTCAAAATTGAGGGGGGTCACAAAGTGGCATTCGTCATTGTGGCAACCTCCGCAAGTCTCCTTCGGGCTTGGGTTGAGTCCCTTCTTTATTGCATTCTCTTTATCCCTCATAATCGAAAAGAAGGCGTAATCCCCGCCCGGCCCGTGACAACCCTCACAGCTCACCCCATCCTCCCGGCGATAAAATGGCCCCATGTCCTCGAAGCCGACGTCATATCCGGTCAAATGGCATTTGAGACACCCTATATCGCTCGAGGGGGTTTCGATCCCCTTTTCAGCGGCAATTTTTTTGGCATCTTCGGAAAAGAGTATATCAAAGGCATTACTGTGTCCAGAATCGCTCCAGATGCCGAACTGATCTCCCATCGAAGACGAAGAGTGGCAGAACGAACATCTCGACGCACCCTCATATCTATGCATGACCTTTGGGGAAAACGCCGAAAGCATTGCAAAAAGGGAGAATAGAGCAAAGACAATGATAAAACGAGAGTTTTTAAACATAGGTTGAATAATATATGTAAGGGTAGTCAATTGTCAACAAAAACGTTGACTTAAAGGATGAAAAAAGATAATCTGTAAAAATATTTCAAATATTTGAGGTGAAGTAAATGATGAAGTATCCCGCAATCCTCTTTACACTCCTCTTTTTCGCCACCGGCCTCATAGCCTTTTCAGGCTGTTCACCCAGTCCAGAAAAAGTCTACGAATCAAAGATGAAGGAGAAAGAATCTCAGGAACTGAATGAAAAGGTCATAAAGCTTGAGAAAGAGGTGGAAGAGCTAGAGGCAAAATTAAAGACCTGCGAGGAAGACTTCAAAAACCTCCTCTATTACAACAGGGAGAAGGAGAATATTCAAAAACGACTTGAAGCCATCGAGAAGGGATCCGATAAAAAGGAAACCAAATAACACCAAGGTCAGGTCTCATACATCGTTTGGCTAAAACAGTTGGGACACAAAACAGGGGGAGGGAGAGGTGGGAGATCAAAAGGAGGTTTTTTTCATTGCTGGGATGGCTTTTATGTTATCGGCCGGTCTTTTACTTCAGACAATCCCATTTGTATAATGAGTGTGTTGCTTTCACCCCCTCCCATGATACTCTGATTAAAGCCCCCAATGGAAATCCACTTCTGAAAGATATTTGAGATTTTGCATTTTTTACAAAATGATTATTTCTCACATTCCGGTTCCCAATAGATTTAAAATGATTTTTTTCGCAAAATCTCCTTTTCTTGGTAAAGCTTCCTCGCACCAATAAGGATTATACTCAACTTTTTTAATATAGAGCCTTAAGGTATCTGAAAAGTAAAAAGTGGACTTTATCCTCGATACACGGGAGAGAAAAACACAGGTTTTAAGGAAGGGGACATTCGGCTGCCTTCGGGGTATACCCTCGATAAACGTCACCATGGGTTGTCTCATACGGTGCGTCTATTGTTATGCACGGGGATATCCCGGCGCTCCGGGACCGGGCAGGGTCATACTTTTTTCAAATATCGCCGACAAGCTAAAAAAAGAGCTCTCCCGAAAGAGGGAGAAAGTACCCCTTGTCCTCTTCAATACCGCCTCCGATTCTTTCCAGCCCCACCCCGATATAATTAACACGTCCCTGAAGTTGATCGAGATGTTACTTTCACGGGGGATTCGTATATCGTTTCTCACAAAGGGTGTCATCCCGAAACGCTTTTTCGAAATGGCGGGCGATTTTTCCGACCTCATCTTAGCCCGTATCGGGATCAACTCGATCTCACCCGATTACCAGATGAGGTTCGAGCCTAACGCCGCCACACCCGATGAGAGGACAGAAAATATCCGAAGGCTCAAAAAAGCCGAGATAAAAACCGATGTAAGGATAGATCCGATCATACCCTTCGTTACCGACCGAAAAGACGACTTTGACTCACTCTTTAAAAGGCTCGGCGAATTGGGGATAGAGAGGGCATCGGTGAGCTATCTCCATATCCGCCCAGCGATCCTAAATCAACTAAGGCGTGAGCTCGATCCCACTAACTTGAGGCTGATCGAGGGGATCTTTATGGGGAGACAATGGGAGACCGTGGGGTCTTCGACCATGAGCAAGATGATTCCGAAGGAGTTGAGGGTAAGGGGATATTTGAGGGCGGAGGAGTCGGCCGAAAGATACGGTATAAAGCTATCTATATGTTCATGCAAAAATCCCGACATCCCAGGGCAGGTCTGCACACCAGAAATCGCATCTTACCGAAGAGTAGATAAAATATCGAAGACGCAGCTTCCATTATCGTTTTGAAAATGGGTAAAGAATTATCATTTTTTTTAATAAACAAGATTTCTAATTTGGGAGAAGGTCATGAAACCTGAAAGTATTGGGGCACTTTTTTTAAAAAAGGCGAGAGAGTACGGAGACAAGACATTTTTGATAACAAAGAGGGAGGGTAAATATAAAAAGATCACATGGAAAGAGACCCTTGATACGGTGACGAATATCGGTCTCGGTCTTGGCGCACTCGGTGCAGTTAAAGGTGACCGTGTGGCGATCATGTCCCCCAACCGCCCCGAGTGGGTTATCTTTGACCTCGCGATGCAGTCTGCTGGGATAGTCGATGTCCCGATCTACGCCACGTCAAGCCCCGATCAGGTAAAATACATCATCAACGACAGCGGGGCGTCGTATGTGATCTCGGGCGGAACAGAGGCATTACAGCTCCTTAAATCAATAAGGGCGGAAATAAAGGGGGTAAAAAAAATCATAACGATGGAATCCGAGGGCAGTGAAAATGACTATATTGTCCCTTTTTCTGAAGTAGTCAAGATTGGAAAGGAGACCGGTAAGAGGGAAGAATTCGAAAAAAGCACAGAAGAAATAAAGGGGGACGACCTCGCCACCCTGATCTACACGTCCGGCACAACAGGTGCCCCCAAGGGCGTAATGCTGACGCACAAGAATTTCCTGTCGAATGTCGAGGCACTGACAAATGAACAGGACATAGGAGATAGTGACACCTTTCTCTCGATCCTCCCCCTTTCACACTCCTTCGAAAGGACGGTGGGATTTTACTTCCCGATGTTTGTGGGCGCGAGAGTAGCATATGCTGAGGGGATAGATGCCTTCAGAAAAAACGTGGTCGAGGTAAAACCCACCGTCATGGTCGTCGTCCCGAGGATCCTGGAGAAGGTCTACGCCGGCATCAGGACTAAGGTTGAAGAGGGATCGGAGCTTAAAAGGTGGCTATTCGATATCGGCACAAAGAAGGCAAGAGAGGTGGTTGATATTATGATGCGGGGTGAAAAACCGGGATTCGCCCTAAAGGCCCTTCACCGGGCGGCCGATACTTTCATCTTCAGGGGGATAAGGAAGGCGCTTGGGGGGAAACTCCGATATATTGCATCGGGAGGCGCCCCACTCCAGCGTGAGATCGGAATCTTCTTCTGTGGCGCGGGGTTAATGGTCCTCGAGGGGTACGGCCTTACCGAGACCGGCCCTGTGCTCACGGTCAACACTCATAGACACATCAGATACGGCACCGTGGGGATGCCGCTTCCTGGTACCGAGATAACAATAGCCGAAGACGGCGAGATCCTCGCCCGAGGCCCCCAGGTGGCGAAAGGATACTATATGCTTCCGGAAGAGACAAAAAAATCTTTTACCGACGATGGCCTCTTCAAGACCGGGGATATCGGGATGTTATCCGACGACGGCTTTCTGATAATCACTGACAGAAAAAAGGATATAATAATCACAGCGGGTGGCAAAAGCATCGCCCCCCAGAACATAGAGAACACACTCATCATGGACCTATATGTAGAGCAGGCCGTCGTGATCGGCGACAGGAGGAAGTTTATTTCGGCGCTCGTTGTCCCGAATTTCGAAGAACTCAAAAAATGGGCGAAAGGAGAGGGGATCGACCACGAGGATAAAAGAAAGCTCATAAAAAATGAAAGAGTCATAGAAATGATTACAGATAAGATTGACGAAGCCCAAAAGTTTGCCGCCCGCTTTGAGAAGGTTAAAAAAATCACGCTTCTTGCTGATCCGTTCACGGAGGACAAGGGTGAAATGACGGCGTCGATGAAGATAAAGAGGAAGGTGATCGAGGAAAGGTACGCCAAAGAGATAGAGGCGATGTATAAGTAATTTACATGACGAAATTAAGGAGTCGCGTTATGAACAAAGTAACCTTCGATTCCATAGAGGTGGGCGATGAGCTGATCCCGATAAACCACAACGTCACGCAGGAGACCTTCTGGAAGTATGCCGTCGCCTCCATGGATTACAATCCCGTCCACTGTGACCCCGAGTGGGTGAGGACCGCCCAGCCCTTCGGGATCACAGAAACCGTCGGCCACGGAATGATGACAATCTCTTTCATGCTGTCTGTGGTCTCGAACTGGGCGTATCCCAATATGCTCAAGATCACAAAGATAACCTCGAAGCTGATCTGGCCCGTCCTCGCCGGATGGTCTGTTACGTGTAAAGGTGTAATCTCCGAAAAGCACGTCATCTGTCCCGGAAAAAACTATGTCATAGTCGAGCTCAAGGCCGAGAATCAGGAAGGCCAGCTTCTTGGCGTCTGTCAGACCGAGGTCGTGTTTCCCGACTGAGATCATAATAGCACCTGTTTCGCCTTTGATAAGAAACTTTAGGAGTAAACGATGGGTAAAGATTTCTTTTCCAAGTATATAAAGACTGAAAAACAAAAGCAGTTCGACACCGACTTTTTCAAGGACGCCGACAGCTACGAGGTGTGGGATGAGATCGACTTTTCAGATCTCAAAGAGGTCGACGGGGAACAGACCTTCGAGATCAAGGCCGAGGACATAAAGTTCTATTCCGAGGCGGTAATGGACAAAAACCCGTTGATGAACGACGAGGAGTATGCCAAGAGATCCCCATACGGCGGGCTTTTGCCCCACCCGATTTTCGCCACACAGATTATCTTCTGGTGCATAGGGACAAAGGGGCGCGGCAACTGGATCAGGACGCCCGGCGCCAGAAATCCCGGCCAGCATATCGAGATATATGAAAATTTTCGTGTCGGCGAGGTTATACACATCAAGATGAAGCCCTATGACCGCTACATCAAGAGGGGCAAATACTATCTGAGATATCAGATTGACCTCATAAATCAAGAAAATGTCAAGAAGGGAATGGCAATCGGCACACTCATACTCCCGAAGACGAGGGACGACGTCAAGAAGTTTCTAGAGGGGATGCGCGGGGTAAAGACTTAGATCAAAATAAGTCGTGCCCACAGGCCGGATGGATAGAATCCGACCTTTAAAAGAATCACATCATCCTCACCACACAATATTAAAAAAGTGATTTTGGCAATTTATGGATAAAGGTTTTTTTTGCCAACGGAATAGACAGGAAAGTCAAGCTTTTTAGGGGAAGGATTCAGTTTTTATAGGATTTATCTATATAAGCATGCTATGTTTGCGCAGATTCTTCTCAACGTACATCGCCTGATCTGCGGCATTGATAATGTCCTCGACCGACACCAGACCCTCGACGGATGCGATCCCGATGCTTATTGTAACGCCTTTTACCTCTTGTCTGACCTTTCCGTCTATACGATAACCCACCCCTTTAGCATCATCCTTTTCGGCATTCGGGAGGATTACCGCGAATTCATCCCCGCCGTATCGGAAGGCGGTATCTACATCCCTCTTGATGGAGCTTTGGGTTATCTCACCGATGGTTTTTAGGGCTTCATCCCCCTTTAGGTGGCCGTAGGCGTCATTATAAGATTTGAAGTCATCAAGATCAAAAAAGATGAGGCTTAGGGGATATGACCTCCTCAGGGATAGTTTCACCTCTTCACTCATCTTCTTGTAAAAGTGGCGTTTATTGTAGAGGCCTGTCAGGCTGTCCGTAATGCAGAGTTTTCTTAGCTCCTCCTCCACCCTCTTCTGTTCGGAGATGTCGACACAGGCGTTTACGATGTAAATCGGTTTACCCTTCTCATCCCTCATGACATTGGATGTCATTCTTACAAGGAATGTCGACCCGTCTTTGCGCACGTTGGTGGTCTCCCAAGTGAGTGACTCCATTGACTCCATCTCTTCTGTCGTCATCGGTACCCAGGAATCTTTTGGTGCAAATATCCCGGCATTTTTACCGATCAGCTTTTCCGCGTTCTTCCACCCGTGCATCTTCGCAATAGAGGGACATGTATATATGATTTTTCACACGAGG
>CAZDOD010000115.1:0-9103 GCA_964506935.1 uncultured Thermodesulfobacteriota bacterium
CCTCCTCTTTTATATTAAAGTAAAGATATTTTCATCTCAAAAACTAAGACCTTAAATTAGAAATCAACTACATGTTTTGCAAAATCGTTTGCATATCATCCCGGTCTCACGCCCCATTTTTCACACACCGACGATGAGAGAACGTCTATCGTCATCGGCTCTTTTATGTTACTTATTTTTCGAGGATAAAATTTACTTTGATTTTTTCACATTAAAAACACTTATCAATAAAGTAAATTAGCACCTAACTACATTGTTAGTCAAGTATTCTATGAAACCGATGCCTGCTTTTTCGGCCTATTTTAATGCACATATTGGTGGATATATGGAGGTCTCCTGCCCATGAGTCACAAAAAAGTCAAGGCAATATCGAGCATAATGACTATTTTGATG
This sequence comes from uncultured Thermodesulfobacteriota bacterium, assembly GCA_964506935.1. Classification (GTDB taxonomy): domain Bacteria; phylum Desulfobacterota; class Zymogenia; order Zymogenales; family Zymogenaceae; genus CAZDOD01. The sequence goes on from CAZDOD010000115.1 coordinate 394, forward strand.
GTCGTCACAAAAAAATACCCAAAGTTAGGTATATTTCTGATTTCCTCTGTTTTTTCTCCCAAAAACCCCAAAAAAGGTAAATAAATACATATTTTTCTTGACATAATTTGCCGATGGGTCTATATTTGGTAGAAAGTGGGATAAAGTGGTATGAAGGGGGAGAAAGGGGAAGGAAGGGGATAATTTTGGCTCAAAATACCATTAAGTAGGGGAGAAGGGGATCGAAGTGGACGGGAGGGATGGTTTGGCTGTGGAGTACTGGGAGGGAGTTGGGGGAGTAGGATTATTGTTGTATGTGAAGGGGGATGGGGTGGAGGATACAGCGATCTTGGAGATAATATCCCAAAAAAATTTTTATCGGTGAACATGTAACAATTGGGTGAAGGGACGATGAGGGTTGTAAGAAACACACTACTTTTTGGAGTGTAGGCCGGGATAAGAAGATGTTTCGTGGCAATTTCGAACATACCATAGACCAGAAGGGGAGACTCTCCGTTCCCTCTAAGTTTCGTGAAGTGCTTCGGGAGCGCTACGATGAGGTGCTCATCATCACCCGCTCCGACGGGTGCCTTGTGGCATATCCCGAGGAGGAGTGGGATAGGTTCGAGAGGAAGATAGCGGAACTCCCGCAGCTCAAAAAGAACGTCGTCTCGGTCCAGAGATATCTTGTATCTTCAGCCTCGGAGTGCCCGGTCGACAAACAGGGTAGGATACTCATCCCCCAGTATCTCAGGTCTCATGCTGGGCTCAAGAAGGATGTGATCCTGGCGGGGATGATCAGCAGGATAGAGATCTGGTCGAAGGAGAAATGGGAGGAGCAGTTAAAGAAGACCTCCGAGGAGTTCGCGGAGATCGGGGAGACCCTCGGTATTTAGGATATATAAAGGTTTGGTACTTATCACACATAGATATAGGGCTGATTTTACGATCTTTGAAAACGATGACATTTGTTGGGGAGGAGAGCGGGAGACTTTAGGCCGATAGTCGGAATTTTTTTATGGAATATGGAGACAGACGCTGCGGCAAGATCGGAAAATGGATGGCCTCCACAAGCCGGTTATGACAAGGGAGGTCCTTGAGTATCTCGAGCCGAAAGACGGCGGCGTCTACTTTGACGGTACGGTGGGGAGCGGCGGTCATGCTGAGGCGATCCTCGATGTGACATCCGGAGCGGGCTCGATCGTAGTTGGTGTCGACATCGATCCCGAGGCGGTAGAGACGGCAAAGTCGAGGCTCTCTCCCTATGGAACGCGGGCGAAGGTTTATCATCGGAGCTATACCGAAATTGAGGAGGTAATAGAAGAGGAGGGACTCTCAGGCGTAGACGGCATCCTCCTCGATCTGGGGATTGGCCTTCACCAGCTCAATTCACAAGACAGGGGATTTTCGATCGACCGCGGCGGCCCACTCGATATGAGGTACGATCGAGGTCTCGGCAGAAGCGCAAAAGAGGTAGTAAACCGCCTCCCCGAAAGGGAGCTCTCTCGGATAATAAGGGATCTCGGCGAGGAAAAGAGGGCGCGTGCCGCGGCAAGGGGGATCGTCAGGGCAAGAGAGAAAAGGCCGATAGATGACTCGAAGGAGCTGGCACGGATAGTAGGAGCCGCACTTGGATATAGAGGGAGGAGTAGAATACATCCCGCCACAAGGACATTTATGGCTTTGAGGATATATGTAAACAACGAGCTTTCAAATATAGAAGAATTTATTCCCATCGGGATTAGGCTTTTGAGGGAGGGTGGCAGGATCGTGGTCATATCTTTTCACTCTCTGGAGGACAGGATCGTGAAACTGGCGTTTAGGGATTTTTCCAAATCCACAGATGACGGCGTGGCTCCGCTTCTCAGGGTCCTGACCAAAAAGCCGTTGTCTCCCGACGCGGATGAGATAAGGGAAAATCCGAGGTCAAGGAGCGCAAAGCTCAGGGCGGCCGTGAGGGTGGGCGATGGGCGTTGATACGATAGCACACGGCGAGGCGCTGAGACTCTCCCGGCACGAACAAAAACGGAAGAGGGGCCTGGCGGTTTTGATCGGCCCATATTTTTTGGCAATAATCCTTTTTGCTATATCGATCTTCTTTTATCTCTGGACGAGGGTTAGTGTCATAACCTTAAACTACGAGATAGGGAGCCTTTCGGCAAAAGACCGCGCCCTGATTCAGGAGAACAGGGAGCTCAAGCTCCAGCTTGATACGATAATCACCCCGGATAACCTCGAGAGGATCGGCAAAAATAAGCTGGGACTCATCTATCCCGATAACTCACAGATCGTCCCGATAAGATAAGAGGGAATCTTGTTAGTAAAAAATCTAAAGGAGAAAAAGAGGGAAAGGACCAAAAAATGGCTCCGCTTCCGCATCAGATTGACCTTGATACTTTTTCTCGTATTCTTCGCCCTTATCGTGATGAGGGTCTCCAAACTTATGCTGATAAACAGGGATAAGCTCTATAATCTTGCCGAGAGACAGCACAAGGTGGTCTCCACATATATTACAAAGCGTGGAAATATCTATGATACCAACGGGGTAGATCTCGCCGTAAGCGTGGAAATGGACTCAATATATGCCTGCCCCCCCGAGGTCAAGGATCCCGAGGGGACTGCGAGGCTTCTCTGTGACTTCATATCAATGGATAGGTCGAAACTTATAGAAAAGCTGAAATCAAAAAAGAATTTCGTTTGGATAAAGAGGAGGGTTCCCCCAAGCGTCTCGGAAAAGATAGGGGAGTTGGAACTTGCCGGGATAGGTTTTGTCAATGAGGATAAGAGGTTTTATCCTCACAAGAGACTCGGCTGCCATTATCTCGGCTTTGTGGGGATCGATTCCCAGGGGCTTTCGGGTCTCGAATATGGGATGGACAAATATCTCAAGAGCACAATCAGCCACTACATCGCATTCAGGGATGCGGCGGGGAGGAAGCTCTTTGAGGTGGACGTATCCGAGGCGCCAGCCATAAAAAATTATAACCTGGCGCTGACCGTAGACGTTATGATACAGCATATCGCCGAGAGGGAGCTTACCGAGGCTGTTTCGAGGAGCCGTGCCTCCGGCGGAACGATAATAGTTATGGACCCAGAATCGGGGGAGATTCTGGCAATGGCAAACCTCCCCTCCTTTGATCCGAACAGGTTTTTGGATTTTTCGGAGACGAGTTGGACCAACAGGGCCGTCTCCATGAACTTCGAGCCCGGCTCGACCTTCAAGATATTTCTGGCGTCGGGCGTAATCGAGGAGGGGCTGGCGATAAGCGATGATGTGATCAACTGCGAGGGTGGAAGCCTTGTGGTGATGAACACGGAATTTCACGAGAACGCGGGAGGCTTTAACAGACTCCCGATGTCCGATGTCATAGCATATTCGAGCAACATCGGGGCGATAAAATTGGGGATGCTTCTGGGGAGTGAAAAATTTTATGAATATATCAAGGCCTTCGGCTTTGGCGATAAGACCGGCATCTCACTTCCGGGGGAGGAAAAGGGGATCGTATCTCTGCCCAGCTCCTGGAACGATGTCGATCTTGCGGCGGCGTCATTCGGTCAAGGGCTTTCGGTTACGCCGATCCAGTTGATTGTCGCATTATCTGCGATTGCAAACGGGGGATTTCTGGTCGAGCCGCATATCGTCAAGACAATTACCGATATCGACGGAGAAATTATATATGAGGCGAAGCCAAAGATAAGAAAGAAGGTTCTGGAACCCGAGACCGCAGACATTATATCTAATATGATGATAAAGGTGGTCGAGGAGGGCACCGGAACGAGGGCCGATGTCGAGGGTTTTGCCGTTGCCGGAAAGACCGGGACGGCACAGATTTTCGATAAAGAGACCGGAAAATATTCCGAGACCGAATTCATCGCGTCCTTTATCGGGTTCATCCCGGCCGAAGACCCGAAATTGGCGATCCTCGTTCTGATCGACAGGCCGAAAACCGATATCTACGGGGGTACGGTTGCGGCGTCGATATTTTCGGAGACGGCAAGGGATGTTTTGAACTACCTCGGCATCTTTCCAGATGATATATACAGGACAAAGGACGAGATAGGGGCGAAAAACGACAATATGACTATCTCGCCCCTTATGTAGCGATGAAATTAGACAGGTTGATAAGGGATGTTGACGTGATTATGGTCTCAGGTGATAGCGACATTGAGATAAACGGCCTGTATTACGATTCGAGGAGGGTCGAGCCCGGTGGTCTCTATTTTGCGATAAAGGGGCATAGCTTGGACGGTCACGATTATATCGGTGAGTCAAAGGAGAGGGGAGGGGTGGCGGTCGTTTTGGAAAAGAAAGTCGGAGTCTCGGGACTGACCGAGGTCCTCGTTAAGGATTCGAGGAGGGCCATGGGGAGTATCGCCGATACTTTCTTTGACAATCCCTCGATGAAGATGAAGCTCTTTGGTGTTACCGGGACCAACGGGAAGACGACCGTCTGTTATATAGCAGAAGAGATATTCAGGGCGGCGGGATTCGAGGCCGGGATTATCGGGACGGTAAGCTACAAGTATGCCGACAAATCCATTGTGCCGCTTCACACCACTCCGGAGTCGCTTGACCTACTCGGGCTCATGGCAGATATGGTATCAAAGGACGTAACACACGTCGCAATGGAGGTCTCGTCCCACGCCCTCGATCAGGGGAGGGTGGATGCCTGCATGTTCGATTCTGCGGTCTTTACCAACCTGACGCAGGATCACCTCGATTATCACGGGACGATAGAATCATATTTCGAGAGCAAGGTGAGGTTTTTCATAGACGTTGCAAATAGAAAAAAAGACACTCTGAGCATAATAAATATAGATGACCCGTGGGGCGAAAGACTCCTCCCACAAGTTGCGGGAGATGTCCTGACTTACGGCATAAAGGGGAAAAGGGAGGCCGATATCTCGGTCTCATCGTTTGAGGCAGATATGCAGGGCGTCAGGGGTGACGTGATGACCCCATTCGGGAATTTTGGGTTTTCGACGAATCTCTTGGGTGAACATAATATATATAACATCCTCGCCGCAGCTGGCGGGGCGCTGGGAATGGGGATAAAGATTGATGACATCGCCTCCGGTCTGAATAGGAACATCAGGGTCCCGGGGAGGCTCGAGGCGGTGAATGTCGAAGGTGTGAAGGCCAAGTTACTCGTCCTTGTCGACTATGCCCATACCGACGACGCCTTAAAAAACGTCATCTCGACCCTATCTCCCCTGACAGGTAAAAGACTTATAACGGTCTTCGGCTGCGGGGGGGACAGGGACAGGAAAAAGAGGCCGCTCATGGCAAAGGCCGCGGCATCTTTGAGCAATAAAGTAATAGTGACATCGGACAATCCCAGGACGGAGGATCCTGATAAAATCATCTCCGATATCTTGGGGGGATTTTCAGATATCGATATTTCCGAGGTAACGGGCGATAGTCCAAAATGGGACGGCGACGAGAAGATATTCTCGGTGATCCCGCAGAGGAGAGAGGCGATACGCTTCGCAGTAAAGAACGCCAAAGAGGGAGACATCATCCTTATCGCCGGAAAGGGGCACGAGGACTACCAGATAATAGGAAAGGTGAAGCATCCATTCGACGACAGGGTCGAGGCGGCAGAGGCCTTGAGGGAGTTTTGGGCCGAGGGGAAGACCGATGATTAGTTCCGTAAAGGTCGATATTACATCGAAGGACGTGTCGGAGGCTACAGGTGCAATGATTTCGGACGGCTCAAGAGAATTAAGATTTACAGGCATCTCGACAGATTCGAGGGGCACAATGTCAGGTGAGCTTTTTTTCGCATTGCTCGGAGATAAATTTGACGGACACGGTTTTGTGCCCGATGCTATAAATAAGGGGGCGACCGGCGTCGTCATCAACAGGGGCCGAGAGGTTAGAGTCCCATCTGGTACGGTTGTCTTCGAGGTCGATGACACGCTTTTTGCTCTCGGGGACATCGCCAGTCGCCACAGGGAGAAATTGAATATCAAAGTCGTCGGGATAACAGGGTCAAACGGCAAGACCACCACAAAGGAGATCACCTTTTTGGTGTCGAAAGAAAAATACAGGACGAAAAAGAGCGAGGGGAATTTCAACAACCTGATAGGCCTCCCCCTGACGCTCCTTTCCGCAAAACCGGAAGATGATGTCCTTATCCTCGAGATGGGTATGAACGTCGTGGGGGAGATAAAGAGGCTCTCCGAGATAGCCCGTCCCGATATCGGCGTAATAACGAACATTGGCCCGGTCCACCTCGAAGGTGTAGGGGATATCGACGGCGTGCTTCGCGAGAAAAGTGAGCTTCTCATTTCGCTTCCCAAAGGTGCGATGGCGATTATCAATCTCGATTGCGATTATTCCAAAAGTCTCATTGGAAAAATCAAAGCAAACCTCTTGACCTTCTCGATTGAGAGGAAAGCGGATGTTACGGCAAAGGATATCTCGGATCTCGGCTGGGACGGGACGAGAGCAAACTTCCGGCTACCATCGGGCGAATTTTCGGCGCACCTCAAGATACCGGGTATAAAAAACCTTCAGAACGCCCTCGCCGCGGCATGTGTCGGGGAGGCGCTCGGGGTTCCAACAGAAGGGATAAAAAATGCGATCGAATCGGCAAGATCGATCGAGCTTCGGATGGAGCAAAAGACGACCGATGACGGCATCGTCATCCTAAACGACAGCTACAACGCAAATCCGGTCTCTCTGGAGGCGGCCCTCGATTTCTTCAAAAAAAACGCCGGCGATAGAGATGTAAGGCTCATCGCCGTCATGGGAGACATGCTGGAATTGGGCAGCTATACGAAAAAGGGCCACGAATCTGTCGGGAGGGCAGCATCGCGGCTCGGTTATGACTTTCTGTTTCTATTGGGCAATAACACCGAAGACGTGGCATCGGGAGCCCTTGGGGAGGGGATGAAAAAGGAAAATATCTTCACATATCCACCGGGGGGGCACAAGGATTTGATTCGTGACCTGAAGGATATCCTCAAGCCGAAAGACAGGGTCTTGATAAAGGGCTCGCGTGGCATGAGGATGGAAAAGATAACCTCAGGGATCATTAATAAGGAAAAGGAAGGGTAACATGTTTTATCACCTATCAATCTGGCTTTCTGAATATATCTCGTTTTTCAACCTCTTCAGATACATAACCTTCAGGACGATATACGCCTCTTTGACGGCGCTCCTGATATGTTTGATTTTCGGCCCGTGGATGATAAGAAAGCTCAAAGAGATGCAGATCGGACAGCCGATCAGGGACGACGGCCCCACCTCCCACTTAAAGAAGGCCGGGACGCCTACCATGGGGGGGATCCTGATCATCGGCTCCATGACGATCTCGACATTTTTATGGGCCGATCTGACGAATTTCTACGTCATCATGGTCCTGATCGTTGTCCTCACCTATGCCGTTATCGGATTCATCGATGATTACCGCAAGCAGGTCAAGGGGGATTCCCGCGGCCTCCCAGGCAGATACAAGCTCTTCTGGCAGCTTATGGTGGGGATACTCGTGGGCATAATGCTGTATCTCATCCCGAATTTCGAGACGGAGCTCTCGGTCCCGTTTTTTAAGGACATAACGCCCGATCTGGGCTGGTTTTACATACCGTTTGCGATTTTCGTCATCGTGGGCGCCTCGAACGCCGTAAACCTGACCGACGGCCTCGACGGCCTCGCGATAGGACCTGTCGTTGTTGTGGCAACTACTTATCTCATATTTTCATATTTTACAGGCAATGTAAAAATAGCGGATTACCTATTGATCACCTACGTCCCCGGCACGGGGGAACTGGCGATTCTCTGCGGGAGTATGGTGGGGGCGGGAATAGGTTTTCTGTGGTACAACTCCTATCCCGCCGAGATATTCATGGGCGACGTGGGCGCCCTTCCCCTCGGTGGGGGCATAGGGGCTGTCGCCGTGGCGACGAAACATGAACTACTATTGGTTATCGTTGGAGGGCTCTTTGTGGTGGAGACGCTTTCGGTCATCTTCCAGGTTGGCTTCTTCAAGCTAAAGAGGAGGAGGATATTCAAGATGGCACCAATTCATCACCACTTCGAGCTTTTGGGGTGGCCGGAGCCGAAGATTATCGTTAGGTTCTGGATCATCTCTATAATATTGGCACTTATAGCAATTAGTACCTTGAAGATAAGGTAACGGAGGTTTGACATGGCTTATCATTCATACAACATGAGTGAAGAGAAAGGGACGGTTAAATTTGACGTTGCGATAGAAGAGTTCGAGCTTTCGAGCTTCGGAGAGTCCCTTTCGCCGGCTGGGATATTGGAGGTGATAAATCAGGGTGTGGTGTTGGAGACGGAAAAGAAATTCATCCCGGGGACCGTAGTGAGGATTGATTTTCGGCCCAATACTTCCAAGAAGGGCAACTCGAATGGCGAGATAATTGCAGTGGGATACATTCGCGATGTCAAGAAGATCGGGAATGGGGGATTTTACCGCATACTTGTGCAATTTAAGAAGTTTGACAACGAAGGTTACAGCACGGTCCTTAAGGGACTTGAGATGAGATAGGGGGGATTGTTGGAGAGGAGAGGGGAGGCCCTATCCATTTCCGGGGCAAAAATTCTTGTGGTGGGTGGGGCGGTTACGGGGATCAGCGTCTCGAGGTTTCTTGCTAAAAAAGGCGCGCATGTGACCCTGACCGACTCGTCACTACTCCCCGGGAAGGAAGGGAGGTTTCGCATATCAGAGATTTGGGGGTATCGCTTGACCTCGGAGGGCAT
>CAZDOD010000116.1:0-9018 GCA_964506935.1 uncultured Thermodesulfobacteriota bacterium
TGTACCAGTGACCCTGACATCCAGATCTGATGAGAAGTTGTGTGCACAGTATTCTTTCAGGTCAAAGATGAACTCCGTAAGCTCTCTGGAATTCATATGTGTGAGGCGAGCCGATACCGTCCCCTTCTGATAGTTGAAGTCGACGAAACTGTCAAAGTCGTCCGGGTCACCACTAAAAGAATAGAGAAGGAGATACTGTGCCACCAGGTTTCTGTTATCGGGGATTCTGTAAAATTTTGGGTCGCCGTCGTGCATCGCCTTGTTCATGTCCTTTATGAAATCGCATATCGAGATAGTCTTCCTCACCTCGGGCTTCGATTCGAGATATTCCTGAAGCCTCTCCATCTCGCCGAGGACTTCCGGCTCATATAGAGTGCCATCGCTATCACCTTCGATAACTACGTTTAGGGTACTCGTTCCGGTGAGATTTTCCTGGATGAAAAATGTCGATACATATATGTCGCTCTTCTCCTTGAAATAGCGGATCAGATCGGTCTCCACTTTTATCCTGAAGATTCCAATCATAGATATTACAACCAAAAATATCGATACAAGTACGACATGAGTTTTATGTCTCCTTGCAAAGTATGAGAGCCTTTCGAGTATCTTGTCTGTGATAAGAAAGGAGGTTTTCTCCCCATCGCCTTTATGTATTTCCAACTTGCTTAGGATAATGGGTATCAGAGTCAGGACTATGATGAAGGCAAACACAACTCCGAAGGCCGTGAAGATACCGAAATCCCTGACCGGGGCTATGTGGCTTATCGCAAGTGAAGAAAAGCCCAGGGCCGTCGTAACCGTGGTCATAAGACACGGGAGCAACATATGGGTTATGGTTGTCCTGATGGAGATGTCTTTATCGGATATGATCGTGTTGTTCTCATTGTAGTGGGCGAAGATATGGATACTATGGGCGACGGTTATCACAATAACGAGCGGTGTTAGCATCGAGAGGACGACCGTCATGGGCCTGTCCATCACTGCGACAAATCCAAGGGCCCAAGATATGCTGAATAAGACCATAAAGAGGGGGATTATCGTGATCTTGATGTTTCTAAAGACTCCGAAGAGTATAACGGCCATAAGTATGAAGGTCAGGGGTGTAAATATCTTCTGGTCTTTTTTCAAAAAACTACCCATATCCTTTTTTACAACGGGTACTCCGGCAACATAATATTTGATGTCTTTCGGGACCTTTTCCGAGAGTATCTTCCTGATATCTTGTACGAGAGGATCTGTTACGCTCTGGTCGATCTCATCCTCGGGCAAAATCGCATATATCGCCGTTACCCTCTCTCGATCGTCTATCAGATAATTGAGATACAGGGGATTTGAGTAGATTTTTGTTCTGAGCGATTCGATTTCATCGTCGGATTCGGGGAGCTTTTTGATCAACCTTCCCACCTCGAGGATGCCCTCCGAACCGGTGATCTCCTTGACATTTGTGAGGCTTATAACCTCATCTATCTGTTTTATCCCCTCGAGTGTTCGTGTGATCTCGTCGATGGTCACAAGGACGGATGTATCGAAGACGTTATCGGTCTCGAGCCCAATAATTATAATCTGATCGCTTCCGAATTCTTTTTGAAATTCCTCAAAATATATTTTGTCGGGATCGTTTTCCAGCACCATCCCCTCGACGGAGTTATCAACCCTTAAATCCTTGATCTGATAGCCCAGAAGGATGGTTGCGAGGATTATGATTATCGTTATGGGTATGCTTTGCTTCAGTATGAATTCCGTGATCCTGTTCATGATTTATCTATCCGCTCAAAATGTATTTATCCGATTTTTTAGGCCTCTTTAGAAATTTTTCTCTCTCCGCTTCATATCCAGGTCTCCCCATAATGCCCCAAGTATATTTTTTGCCCTCCTCCACTCCGGGTTGGCCGAAGGGATTGATCCCAAGTAGATATCCCGTAAAAGTTGTAGCCGAAAAAAAGAAGTAAAATAATGCCCCCAAAGTCTCCTCAGAGATATGTGGTATCTCAATCGTCATTGATATCCTTCCCTTATATGCGAGGGCGGCCTCAGTTGCCTCTCTCTCCGCGGAAAAAAGATCCCCCAATTTTTTCCCCGAAAGAGATCCGAGTGACTCGATATCTTCATAGAGCCTCGGAATCTCGATATCGAAAAGGGGCCCTTTTACCGTAAGAAATGTAATGACCTTATCATCCGGGCCCTCAACAAAGAGTTGAAGCTGGGAGTGCTGATCGGTAACTCCTATTGTAGCGACCGGGGTCTGACCCATTCCGATCTTTTCCCCTTTTTCTTGCCTTTCTTTTCCAAGACTCTCCGCCCATATCTGTGCGTACCAGTGTGCAAAATTTTGAAGCTGTGATGAATACGGCATAATAACAGAGATATTTTTGCCCATTTGGTTTGACGCAATATACATGAGCAGGCCGTAGATGTAGGCAGGATTCTCATTCCAGGGTCTTTTACGCGTAAGTTCATCGAATTTCTTTGCGCCCTTTAGGATTTTTTTTGAATCAATGCCCATGACTTCCACAGGAAAAAGACCAACGGCTGTGAGTACCGAAAACCTCCCCCCGACATCGGTTGGGACATCAAGTGTCCTGATATTCTCATTTTTAGCGATTCTCCGAAGCTCCCCCTTCTTCGGATCGGTGGTGAATATCACCCTCTCCCTATATCCACCTTCGCCCAGCCTTTCGGTGAGTATCCCCTTGATTATCATAAACTGGGCGAGTGTCTCTACGGTTCCGCCCGACTTGCTGATAATGTTGAAGGCCGTCTTTTCTATATCTAAAGATTCGATCAACCGGTAGATACAGGAGGGATCTATATTGTCGGCTACTATTACCTCGATACCTCCGTCTTCGATCTGGTATCTAAGGCCATCTTTTACGGCCTTAGTTCCTAGTGCGGACCCCCCTATTCCGAAGACAACCATCGTGTCAAATCTATCCTTTACATATGACGCGGTCTCTTTTATGATCGGCAGATATTCTTCCAGTCTTTCAATATCTAAAAAGAGGAGCTTTCCATCCTGCCTTTCAGATTCTATTCTGTCTGCGACACCTTTGGCCAGATTATTAAGACTTGAGATATCATCATCTGTAATCCCGTTTTTTGTCCCAAGAACCGTGGCCATCATATAGTTGTAGTCGAGGTTTAAAAGTTTTTCCATATCGGCCTCTCTTTTTTAATTTAGGATAAGTTATCCCATTTTCATAATAGTGTCAATCTATTACAGAAATCTGTTGCATTTGAGCATAAAAAGTGTTATATAATAAACAAATCAAACTCCCATATTTTCGATAATTGATATGGTTGCAAAAGATACAAACGACTCCCGTCTCGTGATGAAGGGTGTCCTCTCCGTCCTATCGTTGCCGGGTCTTATTCAGACAATCGATACCAAAAAAAATATAAAGATAATCTTAAAGCCCGAGGCCAAACAGACAGGAATGTTGTTTTTCTCAAAGGGAAAGATCATCCATGCATCCCTTGGAGAAAAAATGAAGGGGAAAAAGGCATTTTTCAGGATGATGAACTGGAAGGATATCCCTTTTGAGATGTTCGAGCTCATTCGTGATTCCGATACAGAAGAAACCAATATATCTATTGATACAAAAGAATTGATCTTTGAGGGAACGAGACATGTAGACGAGATGAACAGACTTGAAGGGAGACTTCCCCTCTATTACAAGTTGAAACTGAATGAGGTCGGGCATCCAGATCTCAGCGACCAAGAAATGGAGATTTTCAAATTAATAGATACAGGTGATTTTGTAAAGAAGGTCTTAGACAAAAGCCCGAAGGACGATCTCTCTATCTATAAGGGACTAGTAAGCCTAACCGATAAAAAGCTCATCACTTTTCTGCAAATAAAAGTCCTCATCATCGATGATAATAAATTTTTCGCCGGTATTGTAAATGACGTAATGGAGAAACTCTTTAAAAACCTGTTTACCACAATTGTGGTCGATAATGGTGAAAAAGGTATCGATGTCATTGATGGAAATAGTAAACCCGACCTTGTAATATCAGACCTAGTCATGGAGGGGAAAGACGGTTTTGATGTAATCAATGCAGCAAATAAATATAAGATCCCGATAATAATCCTGACGTCAGAGAGGAGAAATAGAGATACCATCATGGAAATGGGAGCCGGCTACATGCACAAATCGGTACTGGGCACCGATGAATTTACGGAGGTATTCAAAAAGGCAGTATTCGATACCCTGACAAGCGATTAATTTGATCTTTGTAAGAGAACGATCTTTATAAGGCTGATTTTGATTTTAGGGCGAAAGCACTTTTAAGTGTGATTATGATATTCTAAAGACGAATTTATTCTTTTATTTCCTAAAGTATTTGAACTATTTTTTTAGTAGCTAGTCGAAATTATCATCATTCATCGATCATTTTTTAGTCGGTACCAAATCTAATAAGGCGATTTATTTAACCATCAACCCTTTTCTTCAATTCCCTTCCGACCTTAAAGAATGGAAGTTTCTTTTCCTTTACCTCTATGGTTTCTCCGGTCTTGGGATTTCTGCCCAGATATGGTTTATATTCTTTTATATTGAAACTTCCGAATCCCCTTATTTCTATCTTTCCGTTTGTTTCTAAGGTTTTTGTCATCTCCTTAAAGATCAGGTTTATGACTAGTTCCGATTTTTTTTGAGTAAGTTTTGTCCTCTTTGCGAGGACCTCGATCAAATCGGATTTATTCATTTTATTCCTTTATGATAGAAATAAATATATAGAAGAGTTGTATTTCTTGGTGCCCCCGGCACGAATCGAACGTGCGGCCCACGGATTAGGAATCCGTTGCTCTATCCCCTGAGCTACGAGGGCGAAAAAATGAACAAAATTAGTTATTTATAAAAAACAGGTATTCTAATTAACACTTTTCCCAAATCCTGTCAAGGAGATATTTGATTTAAAAAAGATTTTTCATATTTGAGGTGAAAAAAGGTGAAAAGAGAGATAAGAGTCAAAAGATAACGTGATTTTTGAAGACAAACAATTATAGTTAAGATAAAAAACACTTAAAGAAAACTGTTGACAAGAAATCTAATATGTGTAATAATTCCAATATATTAAAATTTTTTCAAATAATTTTTGAATAGTATTTATTTGAAATATTGTTCTTTAAATAGAAAATATAAAATACACTGCTCTAAAAATCGATCATCTAATTGAATTTTTCCTATCCATAAACGGGGAATATTAAATAGGTAAAATGTTAAAGCTTATACTTGTGGGCCTCCTCATGAGGGAGGATAATCACGGATACAGTCTCCGGAAGATTATAGAGGATGAACTATCTACGTTAATCAACGTGGATAACACCTCAATATACTATACACTCAACAAAATGGAAAAGGAGGGTATAGTTACATACAGTACTGTATCCGACTCAAAGAGGCCACAGAAAAATCTATATTCAATCACCGATAAGGGCAGACGGGTATTCAAAGAGATGCTCCTTTCCAATATGAGCGACAATAAGAGACCCCTCCTCAACATAGACATCTCTCTTTATTTTATCGATCTATTGGACAAAGAAGAGGCTGCGATAAAGCTTAACGAGAGAGAAAAGGAACTCAGAAAACTCATTTTCATCCTCAGATCTCAGGAGAAGGTTTCCCAAAAAAAGGAACCCGAGGGGAAGGAAACAGTAATACTCTCACATAACAGGCGCCTTGCAGAAACTGAGCTTTTGTTTCTGAAGGATGTATCGAAGAGCTTGAAATAGCGATATGAAAAAGAGGTTTGGTTTTAAAAAATCTGTTTTAAACTATTTACACTGCACATAATTATGTTATAATTTGTCTGACAATTAAGTTGTTCAAAATGCTTTAAAACTTTTTGATTTATTGCATTTTGTTTTTTTGGGTTAAATATATTAAAATTTTAATATATAACTTACAATAGGAGATGCTATGAACATCAAAGAAGAATTAAAAAAGATTTCCGAGAAACTTCCCGATAAGAACGGTCTTATTTACGGAAACAGGAAAATAACATTTTCAGATCTCAAAAAAAAGGCCTTTAAGCTCACTTCGTCAATTAAGAAATCAGGCCTCGAAAAAGGCGATAAGATCCTCACCTATCTACCTAATATCCCGGAGTTCGTAGAGATATATCTTGCAGCCCTTTCATCCGGCGTAATATGTGTACCGATAGATTTTCGGATCATCGGAAAACAGCTTGGAGACATCATCAATGATTCCGAATCAAAGATGATATTCTCTACCGTTGACATGACCAAAATAATAAAAGCGTTGGAAATCGACCTCCCTAATGTTGAGAAGACAGTTATCATCGGAGACGGCGATAAATCTCCCGATATCGACTACGAGGAATTTATAAATAGTGGAGATGACACAGAGCCTGATTTGAAATTTTCCGAAGAGGACGAAGCCCTCTACCTTTATACATCCGGTAGCACCGGAAAACCCAAGGGTGTTATACTTCAATACAGGCACATGGACCTCTTTCCCGAGTCCTTGGCTTATATTATTCCGGAGTATACGACCGAGGACACGGTTATGGCTTGTATTCTCCCGATGAGCCACATTACGGGCCCGATCCTCGTAAATACGCAACTGAAAATCGGAAATTCGCTTGTAATCTTTGAGAATTGGCGTCCCGATAACGTCTGGAAGACCGTAGAGAGGGAGAAAGTAACGCTCTTTAACGGAGTCCCGCCAATTTTTCAGATGCTCCTCTTAGATCCGAAGCTCGAAAAATACGATCTATCTTCATTAAAATATATATCCATGATGGGGATGAGCGTTCCCAAGGGCCTGATGGAGGAATACAGGAGGAGGATACCCGAACTCTCGGTCATTCAGGGTTGGGGCCTAACGGAGACATCTCCGCAGCTTACGCTCCTTCCCCTGAAATATGCCGATGAAAAGATGGGATCGGTGGGGATACCTGTTCCGGGAGTTGAGCTCAAGATAATTGATGAGGATGAAAACGAGGTCGAGCAGGGCTCACCGGGACAGATCATCGTACGCGGCCCACAGGTGATGAAGGGATATTATAAACAGCCGGAGGAGACCGCAAAATTTATAAAAAATGGCTGGTTTTATACGGGTGATCTTGGTACTATAGATAAGAATGGTTTCGTGTATCATCTCGGACGGGCCGACGAGGTAATAATCACAGGTGGATTGAACGTCTACCCCGCCGAGGTTGAAAATATTCTTTTAAATCACGAAAATATTATGGAAGCGGCTGTGCTGGGATTGCATGATGAAAAGAGGGGCGAGGTCCTCTCTGCATTTGTGGTGAAAAGGTCGGATTTCGATTTAACTGAAAAGGATGTTATTAAGTTCATGAGAGAGAACGTTGCCGATTACAAGGTACCGAAGATGATTAAATTCATCGACTCCCTCCCGATGGTTGGGCCAGGAAAAATCGATAAAAAGGCCCTTGCTGAGGCTGCGGTATAGATGGCATTACCAAGAAAGTACAAAAAAAAGATTAAAAAGATAAAGGCCTTCTTTTCAAGGATTATTTCCTTTCCTGCGAGGCCCCTATTCTACTTGATGTCTAACATCCCGTCACCGGTTGTGAAGATGGTAGCTGAAATCTTCGGCTCTCTTTTCTGGCACTTCGGATTTCCCTGGAGGAAGATGGCCACAGAAAACCTCAGGCTCATCTACAAGGATAGTCTCTCAAAGAAAGAACTTACGATGATTGCAAAAGAGAGCATGAAAAATATCGTGAGGATGATGGTTGAGGGGATAATCATTTACAGACCACCCTACACCGTTATTGAAAATACTCCTATTGAAGGGGAAGAATATTTAAAAGAGGCTCTGAAAAAAGGTAAAGGTGTACTTGCATTGGGGAGCCATGTCGGCCATTTCCTCCTTCTGATATGTGTCTTAAGCAGGAAGGGCTACCCATTTTCATTCATATTCAAAGAACCAAACGTAAAAAATTTCAATGACTTCGTATGGAGTATAATGAAAAACCTCAAACTCGATCCAATACCATTAAAACCCAGGAGTGTGGCCACGAAGAGATCCATCTCGACCCTCAGGAAAAACGGTATATTGTGGTTGGCACTAGATCAGGGGACGAGGGACGGCTACGTCGGTGTTGAGTTCTTCGGAATAAAGACGGCGACCGCTCGCGGCCCGGCTATCCTTTCAACAAGAACCGGGGCGGCTGTAATCCCTATGTATGTGAAGAGGTCGGGTTGGCTTAAACATAAGGTGATAATCGAGAAGCCCGTCGATCTGGAAATCACGGGCGACAAGGAGGCCGATATCTACAATAACCTAAAGAAGTTCAACAGCATTATTGAAAGTGAGATAATGACAAACCCCGAAGAGTGGTGGTGGATACACAATAGATGGAAAAGGTCTTATGAGTATCAAGAAACCGGCGTGTTAGAATGAAATTTTATTAAAATAGAGATATAAAATACCTACATTTTGTAATTTAATAGGGGTGCAATATGTATGTGCCCAATTTTTTTTTGTAACCTATTAAATTAAACAAGAAAGAGTAGATGTATAAATAATTGAAATAGTTTTTTTGTCTGATTGCGGCTGAAAGTGGATATTTATCTGCACATGTTGACAATCGATTTATTTATCTTTTATTATAATCGATTCATATGATTTTCAGTTATATATAGAAGGAGTATCCATTATCTTTAGACGTTTTTCAATATTTCTTCTTTTTTTTCTTGACAAATATAAGATATTTAAATATACTTATAAATTGCCTGATGTGGCAACCTTTTGGATCTTTGAGAACTGAATAGTAGGGAAGGAACTTTTGGTGAGACAAAAGTAATCCGTTTTGGATAAAAAACGGGTCACGTCAACGTTTGAGTGATATCTTTTTTGATATTTATCTTAAACGTCCAAATGAGGGGGAGACCCCTCAATAATTTCGAAATTGGGGGGAGATTCGATATAAATTACATATCGGGTATCCCTTTGATACAAGTTAACTGGAGAGTTTGATCCTGGCTCAGGACGAACGCTGGCGGCGTGCCTAACACATGCA
>CAZDOD010000117.1:0-9012 GCA_964506935.1 uncultured Thermodesulfobacteriota bacterium
GAGGAGAACATAGTCGAAAGTCTGGAGGAGATAGAAGGGACATTTTCTGACGAAGAACCAGAGGAGATGGATGTATCTCTATCCGGCGTCGAGGCCGAAGAGGAGGCCGAGATAGAAGGGGCAGGCGAATTCGATTATGAAGAGGTCGATTCGGATAAATTTGAAGATGAGATGGGCATACTCAAAGAGACCTTCAATTCGGATCTGGACATAAAGGAGATAGCCGAAGAGATAGTTGACTCCACAGAGGCCTTAGAATTGGAACTTCACGACGAAACTCAAGAAGATGAGATCGACACATACCCGCAAGAGGAAGAAGAAGCCTTTGAGATGGAGGGAGTAAACATCTCTACGGAGACCATCGCCGATATATATGTAAAACAGGGATATTTTAATAAGGCACTCTCGATATACGAGGAGCTGAGTACCGCCTATCCCGGAAGGCAGAATCTAAAAGACAAACTTGAATATGTAAATAAAAAAATAGCGGAGAAAAAGGGGGGCGTCGAGGAGTCCAAGGCTATCGAGGAAAAGACATTTGCAGAGACCGTCTTCGACAAAGATACCATCCAGAAAAACATAGAGAAATTGGGGAGATGGCTGATGAACATCCGAGAGTATAAAAAAATATGACATCCCTCAATCTATATTCAATTTTACTTGGGCAGGCATACTAAAGATAAATCAAATTTCACAAATTTTTTTGGATATATCGGATATAGATATTTTTGGGGGATCTAAAACGGTTGGGAACTCACTTTGTAATTAGACAAGGGTGATTTTCTATTAGGATCGGATATTTATCTTCGGCAATACCGTTTATTGTGTTAAATGATCAGTTTCAAAGACGTCTTAGAGGAAATAGTGGAAAGGGTACCCAAGAGCCTTACCGGGATGATCATCGGAAAGGACGGTGTCATCGTCGAAATGTATCAAAACGCCAACAGCAGCCTGGATGCCGATCTCCTTGGGGCGGAGTACTCCGGTGTCATGTTGGAAGTCCAGAAGTTGGTCTCGATCTTCCATATGGACAACCTCTGGGACATTACTATTTCGCTTAAAAATCTCATCATCATAATTCATCTGATATCTGAAGACTATTATTTCATTAACATCCTTGCTCAGGGCTCAAATGAGGGCCTGGGGAGGTATAAAACGAGGGTAGGTTCATTGAAGCTACGCGAATTACTTTGACGGTTCGTCGGGGCCTTTTTAGCTTGGCTGCTTTGCGCAGCTTTTTTTCTTTTGGGGTTTTTAAAAAATGAAAATCTTGGTTATAAATGGGCCGAATCTCAACATGCTCGGCAAGAGGGAGCCGGAGATATACGGCAAATACACATATCAAGACCTCGTAAAGTTCATCGAGGATACCGCAAAGTCGCTATCTCTTGAGGTCGAGGTATTCCAGTCGAATTCCGAGGCCGAACTAATCGGAAAAATTCAAGCCGCCTCAAATATCGGCGGGATAGTAATCAACGCCGGTGGCTATACCCACACCTCCATAGCGATAAGAGACGCTCTTTTGTCAACGGGTATCCCTATCGTCGAGGTTCATCTTTCGAATATCTTCGCGAGGGAGGATTTCAGAAAAAAATCTTACATCTCTGATATAGCCGAGGGCGTCATCTCGGGCTTTGGGAGGGAGGGTTACCGTTTTGCACTTTCTGCCATCAAGGATATTTTGAAAGAGCGGGGATGACAAGTGATAGGATAGATCGACTAAGGGCGCTTTTCGGGGAACTTGTGATTTCCGGCGTCATTATTACCGACATGAAAAACGTCCGTTATTTTTCAGGTTTTACCGGAAGCGAGGGAACTCTAATAATAACCGAGGATGGCGGCCTGTTCTTGACCGACGGCCGTTATACCACCCAGGCCTCCCGCGAGGTAAAGGCTTTTGAAACAAAAGAATACAAAAAGAAGACCGACGGGATCGCCGATGCCGTAAAGGAGTTCGGCACAAAAAGGGTCGGTGTTGAATCCCACAACATGACTCTATCCCTCTTCGATGACCTTGTTGGTCTTATGAGCGGGATCGAATTGATCCCCCTGAAAAAGAACCTTTCGGAACTTCGGATGATCAAAGGGGATGAGGAGCTTGTCTTTATCAAAAGGGCGATCAAAATGTCAGAGGACGCTCTCAACGAGGTAATCCCGATGATCTCACCCGGTGTAAGCGAGGGAGATATAGCAACCGAGCTCGAATATGCCATGAAGGTGCGGGGCTCGGGGCCGCTCCCCTTCCCCATCATCGTGGCCTCGGGCGAGCATGGGTCGCTCGTCCACGCAAGGCCGGGGCCAAAGGAGGTCAGGTCGGGGGAGCTTCTGATCATCGACTTCGGTGCCGAAAATCAAGGCTACGCCTCCGATGAAACCGTTACATTCATGATAGGAGAAAAACGCGACCGCGAGCGTGATATATATGAGGTCGTCAGGGGGGCACAGCGCGAGGGTATAAATAGAGTCAGGCCGGGAGTTTCGGTAAAGGAAATAGACAAGGTCGTTCGAGATTTTATCTCGGACAGCGGATTCGGGGATTTCTTCACCCACGGTACGGGTCACGGTGTGGGGCTTGATGTCCACGAGCCGCCTCATATCAGCTCTTTGGGGGACGGTTTTCTCTCCTCTGGGATGGTGATAACGGTCGAACCCGGCGTTTACATCCCCGGATGGGGAGGAATTCGTATCGAGGACATGGTACTGGTTTCCGAGGAGGGGCCGGAGCTATTGACAACCTTCTCGAAATCATTTAGAGTATTGCCCTGATTTTCTAAGTCAAACTTTTACAGGTTTTTTTCGGAGTTGTTCAAGTGTATTCAACATCAGATTTCAGAAAGGGATTAAAGATCGAGCTCGATGGGAAACCATACATAATGGTGGATTTTTTACATGTCAAGCCCGGAAAAGGCGGGGCATTTGTAAGAACCAAGCTCAGGAATCTCGCAACCGGAGCCGTCATCGAAAGGACATTCCGTTCGGGTGAAAAGGTCGAGAGGCCCGATCTTGAGGAAAAGGAGATGCAGTATCTATATAGGGACGATGATGGTTATCAATTCATGGACATGGAAACCTTTGACCAGGTCTTTATCACATCGGATCAGGTCGGAGATTCCGCGGATTATCTGAAGGAAGGGCTCGAATTGACCGTCCTCTACCATGACAACCAGCCGATCTCTTTAGAGCTCCCCAATTTTGTAGAACTCAAGATAATAGAGACCAAGCCCGGAGTCAAGGGTGACACGGCAAGCGGCGGATCAAAGCCCGCAAAGCTTGAGACGGGGTTGGTCGTGCAGGTCCCCTTGTTCCTTGGGGAGGGGGAAGTCCTCAGGATAGACACGAGGACCGGTGAGTATATTGAGAGGATCTCAAAATAGTTTTGGCCGGATAGTTACGACGGAGAGGCAAATGAATTTAAAAGAGATAAAAGACATTATTAAGCTCATCTGTGATAACAACATCGCCGAGATCGACATTGAGAGATCAGGGGAAAGGCTCCGTATAAGGCGAAATGTTGGGGGTGACATCAGGACGAAAAATTCCGCGGTCGAATCCCCAAAGAGTGTCCCCGAGGACAGGGAACTTCTGGCCGTAACATCTCCTCTGGTGGGGACCTTCTACCGTTCCGCATCTTTGGATTCGCCCCCCTTTATTGAGGTCGGGTCCGAAGTCCGAAAGGGCGATGTGCTCTGCATAGTCGAGTCCATGAAGCTCATGAACGAAATCGAGGCCGAATTCGACGGCGTTGTTGTATCGATCCTCGTCGAGAACGGCCAGCCGGTGGAATATGGGCAGACACTCTTTCTCGTAGAACCCCTTTAGTCAAAAACACATAAAAAATGTTTGACAAGGTCCTTATCGCCGACAGGGGTGAAATCGCCGTAAGGATAATGCGCACCCTCAAAGAATTGGGTATAAAGTCGGTTGTGGCTTATTCAAAACCCGATCAGGACTCCCTTCCGGTTATCTTGGCGGATGAGTCGGTCTGTATCGGTCCCGCGGACATAAAAAAAAGCTACCTCAATTTCTCGGCTATTTTGGCAGCCGCGAAAGTCACCGGAGCACAGGCCGTTCATCCCGGATACGGCCCTCTGTCCGAGAACTTGGAATTCGTCGAGGCGTGCCGGGATTCAAAGCTTATCTTCATCGGGACATCCGTCGATTGTATGTCGCTCATGGTCGATAAGCTCTCCGCCAAGAGGGAGGCCAGATCGGCGGGCATAGCCGTTGTTTCAGGAAGCGAAGCTCCCGTGGAGGATGAAAGAGAGGCCCTGGCCATCGCGGACTCACTCGGTTTCCCCGTGATCCTAAAAGCCGTCGGCGGCGGCGGTGGGAGGGGAGTCAAGGTTGTTCCTGAGAGGGTGGATTTTCTCGAAGCCTTCAGTCAGTCCAAAAAGGAGGCTCGTGACTATCTCAAGAATCCGGGTATCTATGTCGAAAAATATTTAAAAAACGCAAGACATATTGAGTTCCAGATCATTTCCGATCTTGGGGGTAACGTAATTCATCTCGGCGAGAGGGATTGTACGATCCAGAGGCGATACCAGAAGATTATCGAGGAATCCCCTTGTGCCGCAATAGGTAAAGAGTTGAGGAGTGAAATGGGGGAGGCAGCTATAAAATTCGTCCGCTGTGTAGGCTACTCAAACATCGGAACGGTCGAATTTTTGCTGACAAATGATAATAATTTCTACTTCTCGGAGATGAATACAAGGATACAGGTGGAACACACTGTCACCGAGATGGTCACCGGAATTGACGTTGTCAAAGAACAGATACGACTTGCGGCGGGCGAGAGTCTGGAGATCAATCAGGCCGATATTGAGTTCAAAGGTCACGGTATCGAGTGCAGAATAATGGCGGAAGACCCGTTTCACTTCACCCCCTCGTCGGGCAAGATCACTCAATACATCCCACCGGGCGGGCCCGGGGTCAGGGTGGATTCAGCTATATACCCGGGGGCATTCGTTAATCCCCACTATGATTCTCTGATCGTAAAGCTGATAACCATCGCCCCCAATCGAGAAAAATCGATCAACAGGATGAAGAGGGCGTTGTCGGAATTCATTATCGAGGGCATAGAGACAACCATACCCTTCTGTGAAAAGATTATGAAGGACCCCACATTCACTTCGGGTTATGCCGATGGGAGTTTTATAGAGAAATATTTATAGTTTTTTACCTCTAATCGACGTATCCATGTACAAATTTATATTTAAGATTGTAGAAGATCAAATTATCAGTATTTCCCGTTTTTAGGAAAAGTGCCTATAAGTATTGACTTTTTTACTACAATATAGTATTTTTCTAAAGTTAAAAGTAATTTTTTGCCATGGCGTTTGATAAAAACAAATCGATGCTGGCCGCTCAGAAGTTTATTCAGAAAGGCCAATACGAAAAGGCTATCAAGGAATACACCAGGATAGCCCAGGAAGATCCGAACGATATAAAGGTTCGTCAGAAATTGGGGGACCTTTACGCCCGCGAGAACAAGAAAGAAGATGCCCTGGTGGAATACAACTATGTCGGCAAATATTACGCCGACGACGGTTTCTATCTCAGGGCAATTGCAGTATATAAACAGGTCTTAAAACTCGATCCCGCCCAGATTCAAATAAATTTCAAACTCGCCGACCTATACCACAAACAGAACCTTATCGGTGATGCCATCAAGCAATTTCAATTGGTCTACTCCTATTATGAGAGGAAGGGCGATACCATAAAGGCCCTCGATACGCTTGATAAGATGGCCGAGATGGCACCGGCCAATCTATCGTTGAGGATGAGGCTTGCCGATGCATATTATAGAAACGGCTTTGTCGACCGCAGTCTCGATGAATATGTCAAGATAGGCGAACAGCTCAAGAAGGAGGGTCGAACCGAAGACCTAGTTCAACTATACGAGAGGCTCATAAAGCATCATCCGAATAGGCTCGACATGCTCACAAATGTGGCCGAAATTTATCTCAGGATGAACAAGAGGGATATGGCCGAGGCAAGAATCGAAATGGGCCTCAGAACCGCTCCCGACGATCTCAAACTTTTGTATCTCAAATCTCGAATCCTCCTCCTCAAAGAGGACAATGAAGCGTCCATAAAGATATTGAGCAAGATACTCGACATCAACCCTGAATTTATCGAGGCTAAAGAGGAGCTTGTCAGGGTATATGAAAAACTGGGCCGGAAGGAATCACTCGAAAAACTCTATACCGAACTGATGATCTACTTCAGGGGGAAGGGCGAAGAGGAGAAGGCCAGCCACTACAAGGCCCTCTACAATAACCTAAAGAGCGCCGTATCTGAAGAGATGACAGGTCCCGGAATTACCGACGAGTTTGCCGAAGAAGGTGCTGAATTTGAAGACGCGGAGCTCTTGGATGCCGACATCATCGAAATGACCGATGATGACGTTCTCGAGGCGGAGATACTGGAAGAGATCCCCGAAGTGGAGGCCGAGGTCACCGATCTAGAAGAGACCATGGATAACGAGGGCCGTCTGTTGATGCTCAAGATAGACACATACGTTAAATACGGGCAGTACAAGGAAGCGACCGATACACTCAAGGACTACTCCAAGAAAAATCCCAATTTCATTATACCGAAGAGGAGACTCGCAGACATATATCTGGAGCTTATCGAAAAGAAGGACGATCCTCAAAAATATCGGGCCCTTGCCGCACAGGAATTGGCTGACCTATCTGTTTTATTAAGAGAAAGGAATGAGATTGCCCTGGCCGATAAAGAGATGGAAAGGGCCCTCGAGCTCAATCCAAATGTGACTTCTTCCGAGGTGTACGAGGAGGTCCCCGCAGCAGAGGCCGGCGAGTTCGATATCGTCTTGGATGAGCAGGTCGATCTTGGTGAGGTGGGAGAGGTTGTTTCGTTTTCGTCCGCAGACGAGGCGGAAATCCCCGATACCATAGATGTCGGAGATATCGGTGCGGAACCTATCGAAATCTCCATCGATGCTGAAGGTTTGTCCGAAGGTTTCGAGGATATCGTCGAGGAAAGGGAGATTTTGGGGGATTCCGACACTCCTTCCGGATTAATAGACATGACCCCGAAAGACGAGCCCCTCCCCGAGGGTGAGGATTACTTCGACCTCAAAAAGGAGCTCGAAGAAGTGGTATTGGACGAAGATATGCACCTCGAGTCGAAAGGAGGGGCGGGACTTCTGGGGAAGGACGACCACTACTCTTTTGAGGATGTCTTTGATGAGTTCAAAAAGGGAGTTGAAAAACAGTTCGGGAAAGAGGATTACGAAACCCACTACAATCTCGGCATCGCCTATAGAGAGATGGGTCTCTTTGAAGACGCCATAAACGAATTTATGATTTCCGCCAATGATCCGAAAAAGAAATTAGACAGCTTTATTATGCTTGGTGTTATCCATAGAGATATAGGAGAGCTTGAAAAGAGCATCGACTATTTCCGTGAAATTATCGACTCGCCCAAGATAGAATCGAGGGAGAGATTAGGGATAGACTACGAGTTGGCCCTGTCTTACGAGATGCTGAATGATCCTGGTCAGGCCTACTCGATTTACGAAAAGATCTATTCAGAAGATCCCAATTTCAGAGACATCGCAGAAAAAGTAAAGTCTTTAAGGGGAGCGGCGAAGGCCGACAGTGGAAATAAGAAGGGTGGAGACTCTCCTAAAGAGGGAAAAACTAAGGATAAAATATCCTATGTTTAACGCCGTCCCACCTTTTTCAATCCCAGGCCGTCTTTATTAGTTAAAATTTTTTTAAATAAAACCATGGAGCACTATAAATATTTCGGCTTGAAATTGGAGCCATTCTCCAATACACCTGACAACAGATTTTACTTCAACAGCGACCAGCATGCCGCGGCCATGGCAAAGCTCCTCTATATCTCTAAGGCCATGAAGGGCCTCGCAGTCCTTATTGGAGACGTGGGCACGGGTAAAACCACACTGGCGAGAAAACTTTTGATGTCGCTTCCGGAGAGTGAATACGAGTCGTCGATGCTGGTCATCATCCACTCCGGCATTACCGCCGACTGGCTCCTCTCGAAGATCGCAACGCAGCTTGGTGTGGAAGACCCGGACGAAGACAAGATCAAGCTTCTGGGGCAGCTATACAACCGACTCGTGGAGATACACGACAGGGGAAAAACGGCGGTTATTCTGGTCGACGAGGCACAGATGCTAAGAAACAGGGAGATAATGGAGGAATTCAGGGGGCTTTTGAATCTCGAGATCCCCGGCAAGAAGTTCATATCTTTTATATTCTTCGGACTCCCCGATTTGGAGGATAACCTAAAAAAAGACGAGCCCTTAAATCAGAGAGTGGCCCTCCGCTATCGGCTGGACTGTATGAACCTGAAATCCACAGAAAACTACATAAAACACAGGCTTCGTGTGGCGGGCGCAAATAGAATGCTTTTTACCAACGAGGCCGTAATGTCTATCCAGAAATACTCCAGGGGAGTCCCCAGATTGATAAACACCATCTGTGACAATTCACTTCTGGAGGGAATGCTCCTAAACGCAAAAGTGATAGATCGCAAGATCGTTGAAAAGGCGGCGAGTGAACTAGGCCTAGAGCCCGCAACCAATGAAGAGCTAAGGCAGATAGAGACCTTAAAAGTCTCCCCCCCCAATATGCAGCCGTCCATCGAAAAATCGAAAGAACCGATTTCGACTGATGTAAGTTCACTCAATGCCTCATCAGAGGTAGGAACAGAACCATCGCTAGTCAAAGAAGGCGGGGAAGACAGAGTGGATATAGAAAAAGATACAGAAATCGATAGGCTCCTTGATAACTGGACATCAAACGAATAAATGTAGGTAGATATGGGAGGTGGGCATTAATCTCAATAGCAATAAAATAATAAGATTGAAATTTACAGATTACATAGATTATATTGTAACAACAGATTTAAACAAAATATTGACATTTTTTATTTTATAATTTATAATAGGTGGTTTTTAGAAGAATGCGGGCATAACTCAGTTGGTAGAGTGCAAGCTTCCCAAGCTTGATGTCGCGG
>CAZDOD010000118.1:0-9005 GCA_964506935.1 uncultured Thermodesulfobacteriota bacterium
CGCAAGGAGTAATGCCTTTTTGCACCTACATTCAATTACTTCGGTCTTTTGGTTAGTCCTTTCAGCCCATAAAAGACCGTCCTGCATTGCCTCAAAGGCTTTATCGGTCTTCCCCATTTTCATATATAACTCCCCCAAGAACCGATAGGCCTTTGGTAAGACTATCCCGAATTTTAAACCTTCAAACTCATTGACGGCTTTATTAATGTGTTGGAGCGCAATTTTATTGTTGCCTTTCTGTGATTCCATCCATCCGTAATAAATCTCTGCAAAGTGCAAAAGAGATCCATCAACATGTTTTTGAAGGTTCACTAATTCATCGGCTTCTATTTTTAGATTCTCCCAATCTCCCAATTCACTATACAAGAGACCGCTGACGAAATATCGAAATCCAGAAAGATAGTAATAGCTGCCGCCGAGCCTCTCTTCAATCTCTCTGGACCTATTAAGCGACTCTTTCGCACGAATATACTTTCCTTGAAGTAGATAAATAAATCCTTGATATGAGTGGGAGAATGCCTCGAGGTCTATTAGTTGCTTATTTTTCTCACATAAATCAAGTGATAGTCGGGAGTAGTTGAGGGCGGCCGATACATCGCCCATCCAAGAAGACGAGGCATAGGCGCACAGATAAGCGGATGCAAGCATCAGAGGATTGATCTCCTTTGCTACCTCAACACTCTGAACCGCATAGTCAAAGAGCTTTTCTAAATCTCCAAAACTTAACATACACATAGAAGTAGCTATCATTATGATAGCCCAAGTAATCGATCCGCTTTCCTGGGAAGATATCAGTTCTTCACCGAGCTTCTTCCCCTCTTCCCAGCGATTCGAGCCCGCATACATAGAGATCATTAGTCCCTTTGTGATAAGCGTATTGAATTCGTCTTGGCGTTCTTCATAAATTGAGAGCATAAGTTTAAGGTGCTCTAGTACAATCGCGGGATCAGTCATTTTTAGGCAGTCAAAAATCCGATGCAAGGCGACGAGTAATGTATCCTGAAGGTATCCTAACTGTGGAAACCTCTTTATATATTCAACCACCTTAAGATAATATTTCCCGGCCTCATAAAGAGAGGCGTTCCCATACGATTTCTCACCCGCCATCATGCAGAAATAGATGGCCTTCTCGTAATCGTCACTCTCGGAATAGTGATATGCTATCAGATCAAGATGAAGGTCCAAGTTCGCATAATATAGATCTTCATAGTATTTCCCAATTTTCCTATGAAGTGATTGTCTCATCTCCATAGGAATTGAGCTGTATGTCATATCATAGATAATAGCGTGTTTGAAAATGAACTCCTCATCTTCGCCAAAGCCAAAACTTTCTATAAGGCTTAAAAACTCCAGATGTCTGAGCGAATCCTCAACTTTTTCAGGAATTGCCGTTATCTTCTTTAAAATGGATGGATTGAACACCCTACCGATGACAGATGCCTCACATAAGATCTGCTTTGAACTCGGATTTAGATGATCTAGCCTGGAAATCACCAATTCTTTTATATCTTTAGTCAAGACAAAGCTACTGATATCCGATAAGGTTATCCATTCGTTTCCTCTTTTAGACAGCTTTCTGGATTCGATAAGGGAATTTATAATTTCTTCAATGTAAAAGGGATTCCCTTCGCCTGTTGTTATCACCAATTTCACCAGTTCTTGTGGGAGTTGTTCGCTTTCCAGCATCGATTCAAGCATTCCCTTACTGTCTTCATCTGAGAGGTTTTTTAGGTTGATATCTCTGTAGTTCATACTCCTCTCTAGAGACTGGCGAACAGTCAGAAGTGAAAACTCACTTCTGTGGCTACAGATAAAAAGGATAGATGATATATATCCATTCTTTGAGATGAGGTATCTGATTAGATCTATGGAAGAACGATCAGCCCATTGAAGGTCCTCAAATGTTATAATGAGTGTTTTATCCTTGGAATAGGCGATAAGTAGCTTGCGGACAGACTCAAATAAACTCAACTTGAATAATGTGGGTTCTATTGTCTCCTGCCCCTCATATTTAATAGAGTAGAGACTGTAGATATAAGGAATAATCTCATGTGGTTCATCAATCAGGCCATTGATTACGGTTTCAATCTTAACCCTGATGTTGTCTTTCGAGTCCCCCTCTTTTATAGAAAAAATCTCTGAAAGTAGGTTTATAAACAGAATAAATGGATAGTTAACAAAATAAGAAAAACAATATCCCTCTATCCAATTAACCTTTTCAAAGTCTATAGAATTTTTAAATTCATTGATTAATCTGGTCTTTCCGACTCCGGCTTCCCCGACTACCTCGACAAAACCCCCGTTCCCATTTTTGAGGTCTTCCACCGCATTATATAGCTGTTTTAATTCAAAGCGTCTCGCGATAAATTCAGAACGATATCCCTTTTCCCATCGAACTCGAAAAGGTCGACTCCTTTCATCAATCACTTTGAAAATTTTTTTCTTTACTTCTACTTTATTCGAAATCCCTGAAGTAACGTCCTCCAATTCATAGTATCTCGAAACATTGTGATAAGGATTTTGTCCGATTATTATACTTCCCCATTCTGCGCATTCACACAGCAACGATGCACTGTCGATTATTGGTTTTAGGGAATCAAACTCTTCACTTGATAGTTTTTGAACAGGTATATTGACAAATCCCGAGTCTATGCCCGTCTTAACGGCATATTTGTATTTGGAAATTGATTCAGATCCTTTAATAATGGTATCTGCCAATTTGTGGATTTCCCTAGAAGCCTTAACCGCAATAATTGGATTATCCTCGTGCATTGTATCAATGCCGAATATTGAAACCAAAGTCGAATCACTAGCCTCTTTTAAGATTCCTCCATGGCTTTCAACTATGTCTGATGACAAATCACGAAATTTCTTCAAAAAATCCTGAGTCTTATCATGATCAGCTTGGTTTTCGACTTTCTGGCATTCAGGAAGCTTTGAAACCATTATTGTTATGCTTCTTACAACATCAAATTGTTGACGAGCATTTAACTCGCTATTTCTCGTTTCCATCGAAAATTTCCGTATCTATCAAACATAAATGTCGTATTCTCAACCACGGCGGTAAATGAAAAAAGGGCTCGACAAAATCCAAATGCGACTAAAATACAATGTGAAATCCATGAATTTAAGTCAAGCCACATATTCGTTCGAAAATCAAATCAATAAACCGATAAAATAACTTACGCGATTGATAGCGATTAATTTAAAAATATCAACCTTTATAAGTAAAAGAAATGTGGGAATAAAAAATAATTTTAAATGAAAAAAGAAATGGCATATTAGAAAGCGTCTTCAATTTAAATATTAGAGATATCAAAATATCGGCGACGCTGTAAGATTCCAGCCTTTATTACTTTTCGACAACAATCGGTTAAATAAAATTTTAAGTTTAAATCTTACGTCATTTTCAATACAAAGTCAAGGCAAATTCTATTATGTTTTAGCCTCAAAATCTATGTCGTTCTTATCCACCTAAATTGCTAAAAAGTACACGTTGGCTTTTGGCAGGGGGATTTTCTTGTAACGAGAAGAGGGATTATCTTTGGGGATTTCACCGATGAAGAAGATACCTTTCAATATCACTAAAAATCTTTAGGATCTTCAAATGTAGAAAACGTGATCTCATGAATAGGTCAAAAGTGATCCCTTCAAACATTCATCACCAGTATAGAAACAAAAAAAATCCGCAGACAAAGTCACCCTTGTCTGCGGACACTGATCCTTTTTAAAAATACCTGTATGCAAAGACCTATTTTGTTATATCAAATTCAATTTTAAATTCCGTATTCATATAGCGCTCAAGATATCAGGATCGAGGTTCTCAAACTTGAACAGCCAGGCCTCACGCTCCTTTCTGAGTATTTCGGTGAGCCTCCTGTATTCCTTATCGTCGTAAAAACGTCTCGGGTCCAAACGCTCAATATCTATACCGGGGACCTTTTTCGCCGTCTCGTAGCCCCATTCGGGATCTTTCTCCCACTCAATCTCTCCCCTCGCTATCTCCTTCATTATCGCCGTGGAATCCCCGATCGTGATGTCTTCCCCGCCCGGTCCCCCGACCCTTCCCGTGTTCATGAGGAAGCACTCCGACTTGGGATTATCCCTCAAAAACTTCAAAAAGATATTCCCCTCCTCGGCCTCATCACCCACTATAAAGGGATTCGTCCCCACAACCCTCTTCGATTTTCCGGCCTGGGTTGGGTCTCCGGCGGAAGTCTCGATCGACTCGCCGAGCATGAAAAAAGCAGCCCCTTGCTCGGGGGTAAGTCTCGCCACGGGGGGGACGATGTCATTTCTCCTGGTTATGAAGATGATGATGTCGGCCCTCGGGAGGTCTATTTCGTTGTCGGTATAACCGATATCTTTTCGGTAGACGACGCAGCGCCCGTTCGAGGTGATGGTCTCATCGAAGAAATCCACGTTTCCATCCCTGTCGACCCAGATGTTCTCCAGGATGGCGTCTTTAGAAGTCGATGCGGCGTAAAGGAGGGGCTGACCCTTTGGCTCAAGGCCCTCCGTCTTGATATAGTAGTTGTTTTCGGTCCCGACGCAGTACATATCGGGCTGCATGAAAATGACATCGTCCTGGCGGATTATGATCCCCTCATCACCCGAAAGTCCGTGGTTATGGCACGAAAGCGAGGTCTTCCCCGTCCCCGAAAGGCCGAATAGAATAGCCCCCTTCTCGATTAGCTCTCCTTTCTTATTCTTCACCTTGATGATCTTGCTTCCGGCATGAAGACCTAATCCTCCCCTCTCCTTGGCTTTATACATACCCATCCTGAGATGCGCCTTCTTGTTCTCGCCAAGATAGTCGGAACCTAAGACGTATGTAACGCCGAGGGACGGCTGGACGAGGACCTTCCGCTCCCGCCACTCCGGCACATAGACACTTATCATATCGGGTTCGTGATCGGGATCAAGAGGTGGGAACAATGTCTCGTTCCACATATAGGCAATACGGGCGTATTCCTCTGTAATCACAAGGCGGGCGTGAAGGGTAAAATCAGGATTCAGGCACATCTGCCTGTCTATCTGTATCATAGTCTTCCACTTGAGGTACTCCTGAACCTCTTTGATGATCGCCGCCTGCTCGGGCGTAGGGTCATCGTATACGATCTCGGTAAATTTTGCGCTTCGGGAGCGAACCACGGTGATGTATGCCGCACTCCCGTACTTAGTAGTCCGCTCGTCTTTTTTAGATAATTTTCGAAGTTCCTCTATGGATGGATTTTTTATAAGGTCATTTGGATCGATCTCTTTTCTAAAAATGGCTTTTTCAGTCATATAATGTCCTACCTCATAAACTTTTTACTTTTAATAAACTTATGACATCTTTAAAAATAGATATTTACAATATGCCCGGGATCTTATACAGGGCTGACATTTGACATAGATATCTTGAATTCGGTCATAACATTTTCCGCTAACTTAAAACAATTTTATATCACGAAATTACCCTCCAAATCTCAAAACCATCTTAAATCTATTTGATTATCCCCACATACTCCGACATATAAATCAGGATATCTACATATTGTCAATCACATCTCTCATTTTCCTTGTCGTCTCGGGGGTCGTCCCGCAGCAGCCGCCGACTACCCGTGCCCCGGCGGAGATGAGCTCCGGGAGTTTTTCTTTGAAGACATCGGGGCCGTCAATAGTCTCATTAGGTCTTCCGGCGTTGGGTTCGGCAACGATCGGGACGCCAGTCGCCTTCGAGAACTCACCGACAAGCCCTATCATGTCACCAATCTTTAAGCTGCAGTTCGTCCCGACGGCACAGGCGCCCCTCTCTGCGAGGGCGACCGCCACATCTTTAGGGCTCTGGCCCATCATCGTAAAATAACCCTTCGGCTTCTTATCGAAGGTGACGCATGCAAATACAGGGAGTCCAAGGGGCAGCGCCGCATCGACCGCAATGAGGGCCTCGGATAGATCGATCATCGTCTCGATGATGAAGAGGTCCACGCCCCCCTCTTTCAGGGCCCTCGCCTGTTGATCGAAGGCCTGAAGGATATCCTCCTCCGTCGCATCCCCGTATGGTTTCAGTAGCCTTCCCGTAGGCCCAATGTCTCCGGCGACGAATCTGCCTTCCGGGCACACCTTCTTTGCCAGCTCCGCTGCCTTCGTGTTTATCTCACCCGCCCTTTCCGAAAGCCCAAAGCGCTCGAGCTTAATCGAAGTCCCGCCAAAGGTGTCGGTGATGACGATATCCGCCCCGGCGTCAAAATATGCCTTGTGTATAGAGACCACATCACCGGGGTGCTCAAGCACCCACGTATCTGGCGCCTCGCCCCCCTTCATCCCACGCTCCATGAGCTCGGTCCCTATCGCACCATCGAGTAGGAGGACACCAGCCTTTAGTCTCTCTAACAACTCCGCCATGATAAACTCCCAAACTTTTTATGATAAAATCCAATTTAGTAAAGTTTACCGCCCCTGTCAAATAATTTCTCAAAACTTGAGATCTTATTTCGGTTTAAAAAGATATTCGTTTAGTTCAAGGGATTATGCCGTACGGATGTCTGGAAATAATAGCAGATATCAGACTATTGTGCAACTGTAGATGTTGTTCGATCTCGTTTTTGGGCGGTGAACTTCAGATGATGTCTTTGTGTTTAAATTTCCGCATTAATCCTAGAGACAAACGGCTTGCGATTTTTTTCGGCATACAATATAATTCGTAAATAAGAAGGTCTCTTAATTTTTCCGGAAGTCATGTTATGGGGGTCTTGTTATGGAAATTAAGGTAGGATCGAGCAGGCTTTCACTCGTAAGGGGCGACATCACAAATGAATCGACCGAGGCGATCGGAAATGCCGCCAACAGCGGCCTTCGGGGAGGGGGCGGAGTCGACGGGGCGATTCATCGCGCCGGGGGGCCAACGATCATGGAGGAGTGCAGAAAGATCGGCGGCTGCCCCACGGGGAGCGCCGTCATCACCACCGGCGGAAATTTGAAGGCGAAGTACGTCATCCACGCCGTCGGGCCGATCTACAATGACGGAACGAGGGGTGAGGACAAGCTCCTTTCGGGGGCATATAAATCCAGCCTTGAGATCGCATCGAAAAAGGGGATAAAATCCGTCGCCTTCCCGTCGATCAGCACTGGCGTATACGGATATCCGATAGACGAGGCATCGAAGATCGCCCTCAAAACCGTGATTGATTACCTGAAAGAGCACCCCGAGATAGAACTCGTCCGATTCGTCCTCTTTTCCGAAAAGGACCTTTCAGTCTACGAAGAGAGCCTAAAAGAGCTGACCGGTTAAAACCCCAGCGGGGGCAGAGAGCTGCCGTTTTCGTTTTATCAATACTTACTTTTTTTACGGACTGTAATCATGGAATTCAAAGAAGACCGATGCGACAGGTGCGGAGTTTGCTTTGTCAAATGCCCCGAAGTAAGGATGGATAGCGGTTCGGCCAAAGCGGCCATCACACAGATGATCGAGGGGAGAGGGGGAAAAGAGATGGGCGAGATCCTCTCCCGGTGCTCGTCCTGTTTTTCGTGCAACACATACTGCCCCACGGATGCCAATCCGTATTATCTAGTACTCGACAGGTGGAACGACATCTACAAGTCCCGCGGCGCCCCGCCGATATATAAAT
Organism: uncultured Thermodesulfobacteriota bacterium; assembly: GCA_964506935.1. Lineage (GTDB taxonomy): Bacteria > Desulfobacterota > Zymogenia > Zymogenales > Zymogenaceae > CAZDOD01. The sequence goes on from CAZDOD010000118.1 coordinate 7,614, forward strand.
TCGTCTGCCCCAACCAGAAAGACAATATGTGGAACACCCTAAATCCGCTCTCGTCAAAAAAGGAGTGGGAGGATTTCAAGTCGTGGGACGAGAACGTAAAATCCCCGGGCAAAAATCCCCTCATCCTCGGAAACTACGCCCACCTGTTTCCACACATAGCCGATTCCCCCGTCTTTTCCGATTTTACGATCCTGGACCCGATCGGGCACTGGGAGTGCGGCGCATATATTAACCAGGCGGGATACATGGACGAGGTGGAAAAAATCGCCTACATGGTCAAGGAATATTTCGACCCGCTAAAAGACCGGGAGATATATATCCTCACCGACGCCGTCCTGTTTCTCCTGACGGAGTTTATCCCCGGTAGGTTCGGGATAGAGTATGAGCCAAAATTCATATCCTTCACACAAAAGCTATTGGAGATGCTGAAAAGCGGCAAGCTTCCCATAAAGGAAAAGGTAAATCTCAAACTCTCCATACACGACAGCTGTTACGCCAAGGCCGTGGGGAAACCACTGTTTGACGCCGCCCGTGAGATATTGTTGGCAACCGGTGCCGAGATCACGGAACTCCCCCACATCAGAAACGACGCCTACTGCTGCGGGTTCGGGAGGGGGGCGGCCGATATCTCGAAGGTGAAGATACCGTTTGAGATCATGAAGGGCGCCATGAGGAAGCTCCGAGAGGCCGAGGCGGTCGGGGCCGACGGCATCGTGACATACTGCACGGGGTGCATGTATCTACTTTGGTCGGCGAGGGAGCTTATGGGGAGCAAAATCGCAGTCTATCACATTGTCGAGCCGGTGACGATGGCGATGGGGGCGTATAAGTATCATGATCTCAAACGCCAGAGAAGGCGGGCATGGGACATCATCAGCCTGATTACCTATACTTATACAAAGAGCCTATTTCAGAAGAGGTTCAAGATCGGCGACGTTGCCGACAACCGCTATTCGCCGGATAAGGCGGGTTCATACCCTGTTCTGAAATTAATCAGGGCGATTTTTTCTATCCCGCCGGTACGGTGGGTATATGCCTTGGGCTTTAGAGGACTTACGAGGGTCTTGTAGCACAATCTTTTGAGTCAGAAAAAATATAGCCTATTTTTTATCCTTTAAAAACAACTCCACCTCCCCCCTTGTCGGAAGCGCGGGGATCGCCCCCCGCTTTGTTGTGGCGAGGGCGCCCGCGGCGTTTGCAAATTTAAAGACCCTTATCATATCGAGATCGCCGAGCATATGTAGATCATCGGTAGCGATCTGTGAAATATACCACAGCATCGCCGCCGTAAAGGCGTCGCCGGCGCCGGTGGTGTCGGCAACCTTGACCTTATACCCCAACACCTCGACCCCGTACCTCGCATTAACCGCGACCGAGCCCTTGACCCCTAGG